>NZ_JBHTLM010000007.1:0-242528 GCF_042678945.1 Paenibacillus puldeungensis
GTATCTTGGAACGAGAGTGTTTCGGGCGCCATATCTTTATGAGTTTTGAAGAAGCATTCGATGTACTTGACCGATTCATGGACTTCTACAATAACCGCCGAATTCACATGAGTTTATATGGCTACTCTCCTGCCGAGTTTGCAGCAAAGTTGGAGAGAAACGAAGTAAACGCATTTAAAATTGCCGTATAACTGCGTCTAACTTAGGTTTGATCCTAAAGTGTCCAATATTCGGGGGCCCGGCCGTAATGTTGTACGAAATGCAACATCATTAGAACGTAGAGATCGAAGACTCAGAATGCGTGAACAGCTTCCTACATATAGCCCCTCATTCTACTAAAAAGCACGGACAATCGCCCCGATTGGAAATATATGCTATTACATAAATGTTGTCATGCCAAACCCCAAACCATCATCAAACGCGCCTATGTCCCGATAGAGTCCTAAAAATATAAAAAAGGCTCCCCGCGCTGGCGGAGAGCCCAAAATGCGTTGAATTCAGTTGTTTTGTGTCCAGCCTTTCGCAGCATGCGGATTTACGGATCATGAAACGACGCTTCTTCCGTTTGCAACCGGTACGCAGGCCAGGATGTTTTCCGTCCGAAAAGCCCGCGGCGCCTTTGATTTAAGGCATGTGGCTCGCACCAGATTGTCACGGATTCCGTGGATTTCAATCTGCCTTTGCGTTATATTGCCCGTACGATCGATATAGATGATCTCCACCACTTGGCCGATATATTTTTGCATCAGCACCATCTCCAAATCAGAACGTTTGTTTGTATTATATGCGAACAAACGTTCCTTGTATACCTGTTAACTTTTCCAGAGAGGAGATTCACCTTAAAACGTCAATTTTTCACTCTCGTTAACTTGAAATACTCACCGTTTACGTTGACGGCAATCGCTTCCTGCTGCGGCACGTCACTGATCTTATGAAATTCTGTGCCCACGGGATAAGCATTCGAGTAGGTCTTGCTGCTTTCATAATTTTCGTCATCCGTAAAGGCTTCGACCTGGCCCAATTTCTCCTTGACGTGAAGAACCTGCTCATCCGTTACCCGGTAGCTGCCTCCATTCCATTTGATAAATTGGTGTGCCCAATCCGGGCTTTCCGCATCAACATCGGCCGTACACGCGGAAACGATCAAGCAAAATGCAAAGAGGAGTGTGATGACAAACGTTTTTTTCATATACCTTCCCTTCTTATTTCCTTAAAAATTTTCGGGTCAACTCAAGCCGTTAATCTATAGTATTGTAAATACTGGTTTATTATATTATCGAAACCTTATTATGTATTTTTTGTCATATTCTAAAGTTTAGTTAATCGTTGCGGTGATGTCAAATGATAAAACCCCACCGGCAAAGCCGGCAGGGCGATAAAATCAGTACGCTGTATTTGGCGAATCATTTTTTGGTATTGCCATCATGCTGGTTAAAAGCCAGTTCAAACAATCCGGTAGCCGATAATCCCGCCAGCCCCCCGGCCCATAGCCGAAGAACCAACGCCATATCCGTAAAAGGATAAGCTGCAGCACCTACCAACATTCCGATGACTAGTCCGATAAAAGGAATCCAGTTTTTCGGAATTTCCACCGTCACTTTAACCAACTGGACTAAAGCCAGTACGAACACGGACAATACAGAAGCAAACGCCAGCATATTCGTCAAAATTTCATTTTGCACATGCATCAGGTTTTCCTCCTTTCGTTATTGCTTGGGAATCCCCGCCGCCTGGCGCAATTGATTAGCAAGCCGATGAAAATGCTCAGCCCGCTCTTCATTTCCTTCAGCCTTTGCCTTAAGCCAAGCCGGAGATAACCAGCGGAAAATAATCTCCTGGGCATTGCTTTTTGGCAGCTTTGTTAGCGACTCAGCGGCTTCTTCTGGAGTTAAAGGAATACCGGCGGCAAGGCGCAAGTTATTCGCCAGGTTATGGAAATGCGTCATGCCGGTTCGGTTGCCCGCTTTTTGCTCTGCGAACCAGGCTGGGGATATATACTCGTTGATCATCGCTTGGGCGGAATCGGCGGATAAAGCAGACAATGTCGGTTCTGGCTCTTCAGCTCTTATGGCTTGCATTTCAGCGGATATATCATCTAGCAGATCTTTTAGCGTTTTTCCGCCGGTCGCGAGCGCCTGCTCGCAGTCCCGTTTCCGCGCCGGGTCCAGCTGCTTGTGAGACGGAATGAAGGTGTAAGGATTTTTGCCCCACTTGTGGCAGCAAAGCGCCAAATACCATACAAAGCGCTTGTACGCTTCGGAAAAATTGATTTTTCCTCCATAGCAAAGCTCTACGCCAAGCGCCACATCATTGGCATCGTATCCAAACCGGTCGTTGTCGGTGGTTACATTGTAGAGCACGTGCCAGGCCTTCTCCCCTGGGTCCGATGCGGTGCCAGTAGGAATGATCTCGAGTATCTTGACGTCATCAATAAAAACATGAGCCGAAGCCGACCGATCGGTAAGCGTGTTAAAATACGTGAAATGATTCTCGGCGGTAGCTCCCGGATTTCCCGTATCATGCGCTACAAAAAAATGCGGCGTCCCCGTCGTTAACCGCGTCCCCGGCCGCACATTCGAACGTTTAGCGATGTAGCGGCGTTCAATTGGAAATCTATGAATATCCAATTTGGAACCTCCTTTCTACTATATTCTATTCTTCCAACCGGTCGATCCGCTTGTGCGCTTGCTTGGTTGATTCCTCGACGCGGGTCAGGCGTTCCGAGAACGCTTCAAAGCGCTGCCCTTGAAGCTTTTGCTCCACCTTCATGTCGTCCACGCCACGCTTGATGTACTCGACATCAGCTCGCTGCAACGCTTCCGCTTCGGCGCCCTCTT
This sequence comes from Paenibacillus puldeungensis, assembly GCF_042678945.1. Taxonomy (NCBI): domain Bacteria; kingdom Bacillati; phylum Bacillota; class Bacilli; order Caryophanales; family Paenibacillaceae; genus Paenibacillus; species Paenibacillus puldeungensis. The sequence goes on from NZ_JBHTLM010000007.1 coordinate 2,838, forward strand.
CCGCCTCCTGCCGCATCGACCTCGTCCGTCCCGCCCACCCCAGCGCAACCCCACTGATCGCAGCCAGTATCGACGTCACCGCCGTCACCACTGTAATATCCATTACCCTCACCCTCTCTCGATATTTTAATTATATAAATGAATAGAAAAAAATAGCCCCCGGTGGGAGGAAACCAGAAAAATAATACAGTTTCTGTAAAATAAATTACCCAGTATCGTTCCGATACTGGGTTTGCTGTATACTGGAAGAAGAGGAAAGGAGTATTGAGTCATTTTGCTGTAACCGGCCAGATAACTAAGCGCATCATTCCATGAGAGCTATATCATCTTGTGCCGGAAGACCACCCGCTTTGCAAGATAGATACCACGATAGATTACGGATTTGTACATGAATTAATGAGCATTCTTACTGTAAGTATTTACGGAAGGTCGGCAAACAAGCCGGAACTGCTGTTTGCAGATCCTGTATAATCTCTTGGATGAGCTATTTATTCAGAAGGACCAAATGAATTTGGCTTACAAGTTGTTTTTCGGGATCAATCCAGAAAATCCGCTACCAGACGCGTCACATCTGTCCCGGTTCCACAATCACCACGAGGAACAAGTCAGGTCAATGGAAAGCTGGTAGGCAGCCCAAAACAAAAGCCATTCGAAGTGTTGCGTGATGCGGCCAAGCATCTGTTTCACATCGTGGTCAAACGCAACCCCAAATTGGAGAAAAAGCAGCCCATCCTCTGGTGAGGCTGAAGCTGCTTTTTCAGTCTCATCATATCCATTTTCCCAGATCCGAGCCCTACCAACTATAAGCGAGATTTTTATGGGACTCTCTGGTGGGATCTAGGGTGAAACGCTCTATTGAGCATTATGGTCCATCACAGTTTCCTCCAAACAGTAGTTAGACATCAGTTCCGTTTACTACTTCTGCGACAACCGTCTTGAGATTGAACAGGTTAGGCACTTGGTCGAGCGTGTAAGCTCCAGATAGCAACAGACCCACCCAAACCTTAACCAATCCGCTGTCTTTTGTATAAGTCATGTCCTATGTCACCCCCTCATGTTATCCTGCCATCACGGCGGCCAATGTCATGGTTAAGTCGGTAATCGCTTGCTTTAAATCCGCGTTTTCCTTTTCGGCGTTTTGTAGCCGTTCCTCCGGTGAAAGTGGTAATGGAATAACTTCATGACGAATGTCGTTAGTCTCCAAGTTGAGATAATATTCAATCGTATCTCTAGGCCCAAACAACGGAGGAATTTGAAAATGCAAGAGAAATCTTATATTTTCTTCCCCTGCATAATTTATCTCGTCAAAATCTGTATCTTTATGCCATGAGATAACTTTTGCTTCATCCCCCTCTGTTGGTGGTTCGTACCTAATTACAAACATCTCCATGCCGTCCATCTAAACCTCTCCTTTTTATTAAGCTGTGATTTTTCTTGAAGGGTACATATAGAATAAGTGCCTTAAATTTGTGTTACTTGCATCTTTCACATGTAGGTAAGTGCCATCACTTCCAAACCAGTAGTCTGAGTTTATTGTTGTTCCGTCTTCCGCTACAAACTGATAGGCATTAGGGTCTGGAATGTAATTACTACCGTCCCAATTATATATACGTACATCGTTTCCCGTGCCGCTTTGACCGTTAGATTTCTGAACTAAAGTTTGTGTTTTGGGGTCAATAGCAACATTTCGAGGATAATTTAACGTCACCATTTGGATATTGCGAGTTGCATTTGTACCGGAAACATCGGGTATAAAGCCGCAACCTGATGAAAAATAAGCAAGCCCCCCAAATTCCGCCCAATCAAAAGAGTAAATAGAACTTCCAGAATTTGATGGGGAGCATCCATAGCATGGCGTACTTACATTATTGTAAGCGATCGAACGTGGTGCGGAACCGTCACGAGCGGCCACGCGGTCATCAGTACGGTTGTTGTCTACGAACCAGCCATGATTCGTGTCTGACCCATAAGACGTAAATCCCATGCTAAAAAGGTCAACTAAGCTAAACCAAGTTGACGCTATGGCAATGCTATACTGGTCAGAATAAGAATCCAAACCCGTGTTACTAATAGGCCCATCACTGGAAAGTAAGTTCATTGTATCCATATTATAAATACGAATGTAACAATTCCACGTACCCGCACCTTCAACGTATGCAAAAATATTTCTCCCTATATGGTGTTGTGTTTGTGCAGCGGATCCTATAAATTGCCCCGATTGTGCCCCCGTCATGCCGTTATACTTACGGATATATTTTGATGTTGTAATAATAGCAAAGTCGTGGCTGTTTGCGCCGCCGATCATGCGAAGTGTTCCGGTCTGATCTGTTACGGTAATGGACCATTGAACATAATTGTCAGACAATCGTACTTTTCTAATGGTATTCGTTGTCACGTTCCATTCAATGAAATGCGTCTTATCATAAGTAGGTAACACGTATGTTGCGCTCGGACTAATAGCCGCAATTTGTCCAAGCACCGTGCCGTCGAATCCTACCCGCTCAATATTTCCAGACTTCCAACGATAATATATCTTTTGCTCTGGTAAGGTTAAAAGATAAGTTGCACCGCTTAAGTCTAACGTAAAGGATTTGTACCACTTTGCCGCTGATAGTTTACTAATAGGTATCGGGTCATTGACGGCGTAGGAAATCCTTGTCCCGACCTGTTCACCATCGTCATTTGTAAACGTCTTTCCTAATTCTACGTCGTCTGTACTAGCGTTTCCCGTCCCCCCTTCACCCAATAAAATAAAAACCGATCCATCAAAAAATAACGTGTAAATACTGGCATAAAGCTTGGCCGCTGATCCGTTTGTTTTTTTGATTGCATATGCCGTACCATTGTTGAACTTGAGTGTCGGTTCGCCCGTACTGGCAACATTAAATTTAACTGTAAATTTTTGATTAGCTAACACAGTTTTTTTGGTTACAACAGTATAATCGTTACCAGAATTTGTCGTAGTTCCTAAATGAGGAAAAAGTTCTGGTGAGATTGATACGTCCAACTCCTGTAATGTAATGCCTTTTGACATTGCAATTCTCCTTTCTTATTTATATTAATAAATACAATTTTGCACCGTTTGCTTGTGTTGCGTATTTTCGTCCAAAAACTCATTAAACTGCAGGAGTAATGTCCGGCCGTTTTGCGTAAATCTCCGCTAGTACAAGGTCGCTATCTTCTTTCACCATGTTATAGCTACCCACAATATGTGCTATTTCCCGTTCGCCACCGTTGTAGCGTGTAATACAAGCATTTGCGATAATTCTGATTTTGTACATTGCCATAGCCATATTAAATAACCCCTCCTGTAAATAAGTCAGCTAACGATAATTCCAAGTCTGAAATGCGACTGTTCAATTCCTCCATATTTATAGCAGGAGTGGTTATTTTTTCTTCCCAGTTTCCGTTTACGTATTTTTTACCCAAGTAACTTGTCATATTACTTGTATTATCAATTTCTATATATATTGGGTCTAATATCTCCATTGTCCCACCAACTAAGCCTACACAAATGTTATCCTGGTTTAACACAGCATAATTATAACTCATACACGAAACGCCTCCCTTTTAGTTTTACCCCATTTCAAAAGGATAATCGCTACTCGAATTAAGTGCGTACTGAATAAGATTTGTTACTGGATTTACAAATTCAACAACAGCATAAGACCATTTACGATAATAACCCTCAGATAGCTGTGAAGCAAAAGCTAGGGTAGTGCTCGATATTAATTTTGGCCGCATAGCACCCCAAGTTTGACCGCTCGCAGAAGAACCAAAAGCAAGCCCCCAAAAAATGATAGTATTTGCTTTAGTAACGGCAGGTATTGTTAAGGGAGTACCTGCATTAGTTGTTGTTTGATACATACCGTAAGTAATAGACTTATAGCTCCCAGCTATAAACATAAACATTTTCAAGTTATACTTAGCATCCAGGGCGCTACTATACATACTTGTCCATACACGAACGGTAGTTGAGTTAAGCCATTCAAATGAACGCATACCGCTATTAAAGGAAGTTCCCATAGACGTATTTACTAATACTGTTCTAGTTGGGTCCCAACCCGTACCAACGTTTATATCTTGATACAAAAAACCGTTATTAGCATCAATAGACTGTGAGTTCCATGTCGAACTGAGCGTAAAGCTGCCTGTTCTCTCAATATAACCAGCCGCTAAATCAGCAAGCGTACCTAAAACGCCATCTACCGTTATACCTTTTTTGATGTACGGCGGAAGTAAATTAGTTAAATCTAATGTACCAGTAATATCACCGCTATCTACTGTTGCGGTCTTTCCGAGTCTCAAATCCCCTGCTATCGCTGTCCCCCCACCCCCTTCACCCTGTAAGATAAAAGCCGATGTACCATCGTATGTGACAGTGTAAATCCCATCTTTTTTAAAAGACGCTGCGTTCCCATTTGCTTTCTTAGCCGCTTTTGCTCCTAGCCCATCGGGGTTTATCGTTGGGTTGGCTCCACTATCTACATGAGCTTTAAATCTAAATGTCATGCCTGCTACTAGTGATGTTGGGGTTGGATTTAACGCAACGGTATAAGCCGTAGACGTTCCTGCTGACACCGCAAACCCGGAATGTTTCACATAATCCGCCAACTGCGCATCTAACTTCTCCTGCAACCCGCTCACGCGATTAATCGGCACGCTGTCCGCCGCCAATACCGCGCCGTTGATGGCGCCATCTTTACCGATCGGCACATTTTTCAAAACGACCATCGTAACCTCGGTCGTGGCGGTCACGCCTGAGAGAAGAGTGATCTTTGCCCGCTGAGTTACTTCTCCAGCTTGATTTCGGACGGTATTCATCACGGTGTACTGAGTAGGGTCGAGAGCAGCGCGGTTAATGGCGACCATCAGCGTGTCGGTGTTTGCGTCGAAGAGATCGAGCGGGATCTCGAAAACGGTTTGATTATCGACTGTTGCTGTTACTTTCAGCGGGTAGCTTACAAGCTTAGGAATTCCTGTTGCTGTGACAAGGTTGATTTGCTGGTCAGTATAGGATTTCGCTTGCAGCGACGCATCCTTTACTGCCTTCGGCGTAGCAGCCATCGTCTCGCTATCACTATCTGTAGCGCTCGAAAGCTGTACTTTTCCTTTGACCGTGGTCGAGGCGTCAGGAATGTTGATATTCCCCACCGCCGCATCAATCTTATCCCAGTTGTCGTTCAGCATCGTTTTGATGTTGAACGTCTCGTTTCCGTCGGTCGCGGGGTCTTTTTTGAGTAGGTTTAAATTCGGTGTATTAGTGGCCAATCGGATCACCTCCTGCAAATTTGGATAATGACAAAGCTTCCATCTGATTGAGGGTCAGCACCCCGTTGATATCCCGGATTAACATGTAGTTAAAAGCAAACTCGACAGCCATATGCGCGGGTTTGATTTCTTCGATCGCGGCTTTGAGGTCGTCGAGGTAAGGGGGGATGCCCACCGTGTCGATGAATTTGACGGTGAAGCTCCATGCTGCGGGCTGGAACGTGACGTCCATGGACCCGCCATCGTAGGCTTCGGCTACGTTTTTGACGAGGCGCCCGGAAAACTTGCCGCTGCCGCGCAGCTTGGATTGGACTACGGCCCGGCGCTGGTCGAGCGGCTTCACCGGGTCCACCGTGATACCAAGCTCGTGCTCCCAGCGGTCTAGTCCCCAGGTGGCCGTGCCGACAAAAAACTGCTGCAGCGTTTCGTCCAATGCCGTAAACAGCGTGTCCAGCTCCGTTCCTTTCGCGTTCATATCGGCCTGAATGACCCGGGAGGTTTCATAGTAACCCGGCAGGTAAGAGAACATCTCCCGCCCCCGGGGACTTGTCAGCAAGGACTCGCTTGAACTCGTCAGCAAAGATTTATTCATACACATCCACCATCCCCAGCACCGCCACCTGGCCCAATGGAATTTCAAAATTCGTATCGGCGCTGCCGTTCACCGTTAAATCCGTAAAGTCGATGATTGGCGGAATATCGAGTAAAATCGCCGCAATCCGGGTATATCTCACCAGGGGATCAACAAAAGCGAGCTGCTTCAAATACGCGCGTACTCCTTTTTCAATCAGCGCCTTAACGTCAGCCATCGTCACCCCGCTAGCTAGCGTGAGCTTCACTTTAATGTTCATTGGCACCTCTTTGGCCGCCATCACGGTGACCACCGGCCCGGCCGGAGCAACGCCCATCCCCTGTCCATCCTGAGTGGGATCGATATACTTTTGCGCCGCAGCAACAATCTCCTCATTCGCGGCGCGTTTCTCGGCATCGAGCAGGTAAACGCCGACGGTGCCCGGCCCTTTCCAGAGCGGATGAACCTGAGCACCGCCAACACCCGGCACCTCCCCGGCCCACTTCATATATTGCGCCTTATTTCCGCTCGTCCCCTGATTCCTGACCTGAGAATAAAAACGCTCCAGCAGCAGCTCATCCGATTCGATATCGGCGCCGCCCCGGGTTTCCTCCGAGTTAGTTACCGCCGATACCCCGCTAACCGGCGTCGCGATCACCTGAATAACGCCCGCAGGAACTACTCCGGCCCGACCGGGAGCGAGCGCACGCACCGCCGCTTTTCCTTCCCCGTTTGCGTCCAGCGTTACCGAAGCCGTAGTCTCATACTCCATGGACGGCTCCTCGGAAAATTCATCCACAGGAGTGGCTACCACAGTCCCGGCTGGAACCGTCACCCCCGGGGTTCCGGTAAACTGAACCGTCCCAGTCGCTGCCACAGCCGGACGCCGGGTCACGCCGTGCTCCTCCGCACGCAAATCCAAATACTCACCGTACGTCGTGCTCGCAAAACCACGCTCCAGCACCTGCTGGGCCCATACGGCCGCCTCGCTCAACATAAAGGCCGCCGGCGCTTCAGCGTCCCAAATAAAAGAGCCCTCAGACTTATCGATATCCGAAGGCACTCTCTCCAGCATACGCTGCATGATTCGCTCTTCCGTCTGTTCCTGCAAATAAAGCGGAAGCTCCGCCATCATGTCACACTCCCTTCCAAAATCACTTCTTCCTCCCGCACGTTGGCGACCCGGCAAGTAAACCGGCACCCGTCCTCCTGCCAGGCAAAAGTAAAGCTGTCTACGCTAGCCGTCCGGGGATCCGCGAGCAGCGTTTCCGCTGCAATGCGCCGGATTTCGCTTTCCTGCAAAGCGCGGCCGTACCCCTTGCCGATCAGGTCATCAAATTCCTGACCATAGGCGCGGGAATAGATCAGATGTCTGTAACGCGGCGTGCGGATGGCCTTTTCACACCATACAATCCAGGCGGTGGTCTCGTCCGCCCGGGCTATTTTTCGCGTGGGTGTCATTACGAATTCTCCGGCATCAAAATCAAATCGCCAACTGCGGCCAAAAGGAACCTCATCGCTCACGATGGTATCCGTCTCCGCCATCAGCGTCTGCTCGTCCGCCCAAGAATCGTTCATCGCTTCCGGAAAAAGATTAGCCATTTCCGCTCACCACCTTGCAGATCACAATCGCATCATTGCCACCGTTGATCGGCAGCGCCAGCACGCGGTCTCCCGGCTGGTATTTCAGCGTGAGCGACGCTTTTTCGGTTTCGGAAGAGTCATAGGCGAAGCTTCCCTTGCCGCTAACAGCACCGCCTCCGCCATCCTTTAATCCAGTCACGCTTCCGGTCATCTCCAGCTTGGGCAGCTTGAGCGTCCCCGGAAACTCAGCTACCAAATAGTCCTTGATTTCATGCTTGAAGCTATCCAGCTTCAGCCCCGACCCGGTAATGCTGCCAAGTTCCGCCGAAACGCCGGTTAACGCCTCCGACGCCTTTTTGGCGGCATTTTCCCGCAGCGAGGCAGCCAGTGCCGTATAAGGATCAATTGTCAAGAAAATACCTCCTTTTTACGTCATCGCTTGATGCCAGCTCCAGCGTCATATGCCCCGGATCGCCCAGCTCGTGGGAGACCGAGGTGACGATGAGATTCAGGCCGTTAAGGTTCACCTTATCGCCCGCCCGAACCGTATTGAGATCGGCGCAGGTGACGGTGTACGTCAGACCTTGTCCCGTCAGCATGGACTGGGCGAATTTTTTCGCGGCGCTCGCGGTTTTGACGTTTTCGTCCTGGACGATTTTCTGAAGAACACCGTATTTTGCCGTCTGCCCCGAGGCTGTCGCCAGCACTTTGGATGGAGCATTTTCCTGCTGATCCTCGGTGCCGATCACCTTCACCCGCGTGACGGTTCCTTCAAGGGTGCGGTTTTGCGTCGTTTCCTCGAGCTGCTCCAGTACCCAAACCTTCTTGTTGCTACCGATTTGGAACAATGTTAGTCCAGCTGGTGTCATTCGGGGAACGTACATCTCCCCGCCGGCCTTCACCGTCTCCTTCAGATCCGCCATAATCATGTTATAGAGCGTTTGCGCGCGGTAGACGGCTTTTTTCAGCTTCGTCTTCGTGTCCGGTAGCGAGGTCAGCTTGATGCTCCAATCCGTCGCATACTTTCTAAGGCGCTGACTAGCGGTTCCACCGGTCGGAAAAAGACATTCATCCTCCGATTTCGCCAAATAAATTGTCCGGTCGTAAACCGTAACCGTCATATGCTTACTCTCCTTGACCTGGGTTTCGCATTCCCATACGACCCCGGGATTCAGCAAGGGGACCATCCCGCTTCCGCCTCCATATGGAACACCGCTGATTCGGATTTCCTGACCTGGCTCAATGCCGGGAAAAGAGGGCGGTACTTTCAGCTGAACCGATCCTTGATACGAAATTTGCTCGAGCGAATCCTTTAGCGAAATACCTTCGATCAGCTCGCGAAGATAATATTTGTTCTGCAGCACCACTTCGTAGCTCACTCAGGCATCACCAGCTTTTGCCCGGGCTGGAGCTTGTTCGGATTTTTGCCGATCGTCTTCTGATTCGTCTTGTACAGAAGCTGCCACTTCGAGCTGTCCCCAAGCTCCAGCTTGGCGATTTTGGATAAGGTGTCGCCGGACTTCACCACGTAGGTTTTACCCGGCTTCTTCGTATCGGGGCGGCTGGCTTTGTGGCTTTTCCCGGCTGCAGCCTTCGTGGTATGCACCTTCATATCCCGCCAGGTTCGCGCGGTCAGGTCAAAATACACATCGCCCGTCTCACCACCCTTAAAGGTGCTGTTATGCGCCGAAATCGTGACGAGGACGTTCACCGCCGTACCGTCGATGACCAGCCGAACCGGGGTTTTGCTGTTCATGAGCTTGGTAAGGTAGTTCATCCCCTCCTGCGGGTCCTTCATCTCGGAAAAGTTGCAATAGCCTTCATCATACTCCGCCGGAAAAAAAGAAGAGAAGGCGATTTCCTTCACCTTCTCTCCTGTCGGGAAATCGTATTCCCCCAGCGCCATAATATTGACCGTTTCAAAAGCTTTGTTCCGGGTGATCGCAATCTCTTCCGGATTGACGGGAAAAGTAAACTTATTGCCGGAACTATCCAGCAAATGAATTTGCATCGTGGCCATCCGATCCAATCTCCTCCCTTCTATTTCAGATTTTGCATCGCAAATCGAACTTCATTGGCAATTTTCAGACCTGCCTTCTTGGCCAGTTCGTCGTAGTTGATTTCGTCTTTGTTGACCGTGAGGTTTACGGCGCCTTGGGATACGGAGACGTTGATTGGAGCAGGGGCGGATTCCTTCCGCGCCTTGCCATCCTCCTTAGCCGTGCGGTTACCTCCGATTGCTGGAACCGGAAAGCTCCCCATCATTGGAAATGCTGGAACCCTGGCTAACGCTGGCATGCGCAGCCCTAAGGCAGGCGCTGATTTCGCTGAAATTTTTGAAGGAGTTTGATTAGCTGCTTTAGCTACCTTCGGTGACTTCTTCTCTTTTCCAAAGAACAAATCAGAAACGAAATTGCCGACTTTACCACCGACATAGTCCCCAGCCGCTGATCCTAACATGGCCCCACCTGCAGTGCCTGCTCCAGGAAGGATGAAAGAACCGGCCGAACCCCCAAGAGTCCCTCCGATTGCAGAAAAAATCCCTGAAGTAATTGCCTTTACTCTATCTCTACCTGATCCGGCTGTTGCCACAGAGACGATATCCGACACCCACTTGGCCGGGCCGGGCAGTTTCACAGATTTTGCAGCTTTCCCGAGAAACTTGGCGCCTTTCCCTAACCAACCGCCTACTTTTCCTAATCCTTTACCAAGCCAGCCTGTTCCCTTGCCTAGCAAATTCGAGCCTTTCTCTCCTAACCAAGATGCGCCTTCCTTCACGGAGGAAACGCCTTTACCTGCCAAGTCCTTGGCGCCTTCCAGCAGTCCAGGACCTTTTTCGCTCACAAAATTGGCTCCGGTTTTGAGTAAGGAAACAGGCGAAAATTTTGCTAATTTTCCTATCCCCTTACCTAACCATCCTGCTCCCTTGCTCAGTAAATTCGAGCCTTTCTCTCCTAACCAAGACGCGCCTTTTTTAACTGAGGATACGCCTTTTCCCGCCAAATCCTTGGCGCCACTCAGCAGATCAGGACCTTCATCGCTCAAAAAATTAACACCGGTGTTCATAAGCAAGCCAAGTCCGATTTTCCCAGCGGCCCCTCTTCCTAACGCCGCTTTACCTGCTGCACCGCCTACACCGCCAAAGCGCATCTTGCCCCCGCCAAAACGTCTTCTCGAGCTATTCCTAGTCTGATTTTTGCCTTTTTTGCCTCTGCCGGTGCCGCCCGAAACATCTCCGCCCATCATGCCGCCGGAGTCGCCTCCGCCGCCTCCGCAATTACAGTTGCAGACGCAGGTACAGTTGCCATTTTTGGCACCATCGTCTTTTTTGCCCATCAGTTTATCAATGAGCGACTTAACCCCATCTTTGGCGTAATCCTTTGCAACATCTTTGCCGACATCCTTGGCAAAAGCACCGGTCTTTTGCAAAAATCCTTCGCTCTTCTTACTCGGCTGAGCAGGACTCGGCTTTTGGGCCACTTCCGAAATATGGCTGTTTATCAAATCCGTCGGATGAAACTTGGGAAACCCCGACGGACCGATTGCCGGGCTTTTGGGCTTTGTAGGAATACCGGGAGTTGGATTTCCTTTTCCATTCCCGGTGGTCCCTTTCGTGATAACACCTACCATGCTTAGGGCCTGCTGTATAGCATTCTGTACCCCGCCGCTAATCGAGCTCGAGATTGCTGCGGAGATGCTCTTCATCGTGCTTTTTCCCGAGGAGCTCATCCAATTGTTAAAAGAGCCCCCTACTACCTGCTGCCAATTCACTCCGGCTACGGAGATGCGCCATGGAGTGGCGGTGAGCGAAGCGAGGGAAGCCCGGATTCTAGTGGCTCCCGCAGACACGCGGTCGTTCAGTATAACGGTCGGCTTAACTGTAGTGCGGCCTAGCTGTTTCAGCCTGTCGGTGATTTTACGCTCCGTGGACGTAAACCGATCGTCCAGGGAGATGACGGGCTTGATGCGAGTTTTGCCCAGCGTAGCCGCCCGGCGCTGCGTTTGCTGCAGCAGTTTGTCCAGGCTGCGCAGCTTTTTATCCGTCTTGTCGATGTCACGGTCGTCAATCTCGATATTCCATTCAAAAATCTTTTTGTCAGACATATGCTACCTCCTTTCCCCGTTACTGTGCCTGGCCCTGAGCGAATGAAAAAGAGGGAGACCCTGGGCTTACATTTCCAGCTCCCTCTCCGAAAAAGCTCTAAGCAGCAGGCGCTCTCCCTTGGGGAGCGACCAAAACACCCCGGGGCGAAGATGATGCCGCGTCCACAAATGGAACAGCAGCGTCGTCATGCCGCCGGAGTCGATCAGTTTTTTACGTCTTCGATGTCGACCCCAAAGCCGGAGATTTCGAGCACCTTATCGCCGACGGCGTCCAGTTCCCCGGCCAAAAGAAGGCGGCGAACCGCCTCTTCCCCGCCGGAGAGCTTGAGGCGGCTGATCAGGCGCTCATCGCCCCAGCCGCTCAGCTTCACGCTGTGCTCCTCCGCGCCATCGCCGCTCTTTTTCACGACTTCCAGCAACGAAGTTGCTTCCTTAATCAAAGCCGCGTTAAACAGCTCGCTGTCGATTTTTTCCGTGACCTGTCCTTTGGTCGTCTTGCGAACCGTGCAGCGCTCGCGAATACCGTCCACTTTGCTCGACGTCAGTCCGCGCAGCGTCACCCGTAAACCCAGCCGGCCAATAAAAACGGCCTCTTCCGGCAGATTGGCTGCCGTCTCGAAGAGACCGTCCAAAATTTCCTGTTCATTAAAAACATCCTGTTGACTCAAGGTTTGTTCCTCCTATTTTGGGGCTCAGATTAAGAAGCTACAATCGGATCGAGCAGCTCGTACGACTCAAACGTAAACGCCGTTTCCTCCGCGATCTCTTCGCCTGCGGTCCAGTTGGCCAATTGGATTTTGTCGACCATACAGTTGTTTAACTGGATCCGTTCAAAACCATAAGCTTCCGGGTCATCAAGCTTGTTGATGATGGAGAACTTAGCAAACCCTCTCGAGATCATGTCCGAGGTGACTTTGTAGCCGCTCATTGTGCCGGTACCTTTTTTCCGGCCCAGCTTGAATACGGTATAATCGGTGCCGACGAGATTCAGCTCCTTCTTCTCCGCTTCTACATTTGCCTCCAGATGGTTTAGGTTGGACTGCCAAGCGCCGTCGATAAAAATCTGGCCGAACGTACCCATAATGACGCGGCCGGGATCAAGATATTGTGCCATAGTTTAATTTCCCCCTTATAAGTTATTGCACGTAAAACGTGCCGAAAATTTGTTCCATGACGTCCGTATCATCCGCGGTCCACGTCAGGAATACCTGGTCATCCTCAGGGACGAACTGCGGTGCGCTGCCATAGAAGCGCGGATCAAGCGTTACATCGAAGCCGGTCGACTCGATCACGCTTTCGGCGGCCAAGGTTTGCAAATACTGCTTCCCGGCGCCGATCAAAGCGAGCCGCCCTTCTTCCGTGTTATTCACCTTGCCGATGTAATAGTCCTCGGCGGTGCGCTGCAAATCGGCATTGATCTGGTCGAGAACACGGATTTTGCGGATTTTTTTCCAGCCTTTGTTCTGGCCTTCCCGAGGTGAAATCAGACTGTTTACGCCGCGCAGCACCTTCACTCTCCGGCCGTCGTGCACGAGGAGGAACACGCCGCCCTGCACTGCCTGCTCCTGCTCGGAGCGGGTCCAACGCCGCGTTACGTCGTCGAAAGGAGAGGACGCGTAGGTCGTCGATTCCTTCAGCGATTGCCCGGCGATCAAACCAGCGACCCAGGAAGCGGCTTGTGCGGAAGTGTACTCCTCGCCGTTTAGCTTGGCACCCGTCCCGACGTTGACGATGCCTTCATGATTCAGGCTTGCGCTGCGGGCAATCGTTTTGCTTACCGCATCGGCCCCGGTATCTTCGGCTTTAGAGCCGCCAAGGACCGCGATAACCCCTTTGCCTTCGCCGCGGACCCGCTTCACCCAAGCGACGATGCTCGTGCGGAGTGCCGGATCCGTTACGCCGTCCAGCGTAAGTACATGGAAGTCCTGCGTTTCAAAAGCGGCCGTCGCCGCGACATAATCGGCGTTCGTGATGCCCGAGATGCCGCTTTCCCCACCGGTCATGCTTGCTGTGGTCAGGTCTGCCACGGTACCGTCGGCGATTTTTTCAGCTGTAATCCATTTGTTGCCGGCATCTTCATTAATAGCCGCTACGACTTGATCCACCGTGCCGTTGCCGAGCGAGATCGTGCGCAGCAGCGCCGCTCCCTCGTACAGCTTCAGTTCCTTGCTGCCAACAGCGACCAGGCTAGGCTGGATTGTTACTTTGAAGCCGTTGCCGCGTTTTCCCGGGTATTTCGCTTTGAGGGCGACGGCATCCGCCGGGGTGGCTGCGGTATTTTTCAGCGTCAATGACGCTTTTGCTGCTGTACTGTCGGCGAGCCGATAGGCAAGCAGCTTCTTGGGGCCGCCAAGCATAGCCAGATACAACGTCGTAAACGCTGTGGCACCGTCCGTTTCATCCTCCGAAAACATCTCTCGGATCGCCGCTTCGTTCGTTACCTCAACAAACTGGCCCACCGGTCCCCAATGAGACTTCACCGGAGCAACAACGACACCGCGCGCCCCCGCCTGAATCGCCGTTCCTGCTGCGCTCACAAAATTCATGTACAAGCCGGGCAATACCGGCTGATCTGTCAAACTCCAATTTCCTCCTGCCATCTTACAGCACCTTCTTTCTCAAAAATTGTTCTACTAATTGCTTGGCTTCCTTGACTTGAAGCGTCTCTTTCGTAGCACCCTCTAATGCTCCGGCAAAAACCTCCGGTTTCACGCCGAGCAGCGCCTCCGATTCCGCCATCAGCTCGTGAATCGGGTAGCTGGGGGAGATGGTAGAAGCGGAAGCTGCAGGCTTGGAGCCTTCTGTGGACCGGGTTGCCGCTTGGGTTTCTGCTTGGTTTGCTGCTTGTTTTGCAACCGAGTTGGCTGCTCCAATTACAGCTTGTTTCTTTGCTTGTGTTGCCGGTGTTGCCGCTTTAGTCGCTTCCTTTGTTGCACCTTTTCTTGCTGCCAAATGAATCACCTCATTTTGGATTGGTATTGAATCGTTTTCATCAGCGGCGCCTCTTCGGCAGGACGCATCGTCCGCCGGATGAGCGTGACGGTCAGCGGCCCTTGGGGCGATGGAGCGGAGGCCAAAACATCCGCTTGCAGGCTCATCTTCGGTTCGCTAACGCGCAGAAACTGCCGTTTGGTGGCGTCGAGCGGGATTTTAACCGAACGGCCCATGCCTTCCAGCAGCTTCAAAATAGCCGCATGCTCTCTGTCCGCATCGCCCGCCCGGAAAAAGGCGCTCATCTTCTTCTGCACTTCGTAGGCCGCCGAGCCTACTGTGCGGACATCGATACCGGTGATCCGCCACAGCACAGCAGGGGTTGCGCCAGACTCCGGCCAGGCTCCGCTGTACGCCGACCACTCCGGTCCAAGCAGACTTTTCGACCAGGCCCCAAGCGCCGTTAACCACGGATCGCTGGTGATCTGAACCGGTTCGGTCAAAGGCTGCGGAGACAACAACGCAAATTGCAGCTCGCGCTTGATCGCATCCCGTGCTTCATCGATCGCATCCGCTTGCCCGGATGTCCCTAAATAGAGCGAGACCCAGGCCTCCCCTCCGTCTGGCTTCAGCAGTCCCTTATCGAGAGCATCGGTCATGATCTTGGCCAGTCGGTCCAGTTCGCCAGTAGCGGATCTCGAAACATAAAGCTCAACCTTTACATTTTCCCTGAGGCCCTTCCATGGGCTCCCGCCACTGTCCTCGCTTCCTGCCAGAACGGCAAAAGGCTTGACGGTGCTTGCTTCGGCAGGTGGCAAGGAAGCGTACACTTCCTTTAAATCCGGCACTGATTCGAGCAGCTTGGCACGAATCGCATTTCGTGCATTCGCGCTAATCATGATGCTTCACCTCCTCTGAGCAGCCAGCTCGTCCACAACACAGCGAGGCAGGCTGCAAAATTGCTTGGTCCCTTCCAGGCGCCCCCAAATGCACCCCTGGCACCGCTCCGGCTGCGTCAGATCGAGCGGGAGCGTCAGCGGCGGTGTTTTGTTCTTCTTACGCAAACAGCTCTTCCCTCCCATAACAAAAAACCGCCGAAGGATTCAGCGGCTTTCGTATATTCGATTTGTGGAATGGGGTGATCTCCCCCTCGATTTCCACAATACAAATTTACCATGCTTAAAATAAAGCGAACGGACGTTCGCAGGACAGGTATCGGACCAAGGTTTTGATGCACGCCTTAATTAAGCGATATTAGATGAAAGGAAATCCAGGAAACCTCAAGAAAATAAACAAATCTCAGCAAACGAGCTAATCTCATTAAACTGAGCAAATCCCAAATAGCTGAACTCCCCATAAAACTGAGCGAATCCCATAAAACTTGTCTAGCTCAACCTACTCCGCGAGCCCAGCAAACTCAACTAGCCAGCTAATTGCAAAAACTACATCTATTTTTGCTTATTAGTTCGTATGATCGACTTTAGTTGTAAAATGTGCAGTTAAACTTTAGACTTTTTCCTTTCACGTGACCATAGAGCACTTTTAACTGCACTTTCTGCATCTAAATTGCCGGAATACGCAAAATTCTGGAAAATAGATGTACTTTTTACAACTAATCGTCAGTGAGCGAGCGATATGCCACCAACCAGCGAGGAAAATCGCCAGTCATACCCTGAAAGCACCAAAAGGTCAGCCGGAATTTTCCGGCTGACCCAAGCAAGTGTCGGTTGACCCAAGCACGAAGGGGGTTGCCCCAAAACAAAAAAAGCCGGCCTCAGCCGACTTCGTGCTTGGTGCTCCTATCCTCTTCCTGAACCTCATATACCTCCAGCCCCATGGCCGCTGCCAAAATTCGGATCGCGCTCGCCTTAATACGGCGGTACGTTCGGTCGCTGATCCCCATCTCCCCGCAGCTAATGAAGTCGAACTCTCCTTTGGTATCTAAGTAGCTCCGCTCGATCACTTCACGCTGGTCCAGCGATAACCCCTCCAGGGCCTTGTCCAGCAATTCCGATTTTCTAATCAGTTCAGCTTCTTTATCCGCATTGCGAATGGCGAGACGTTCCGTTGGCTTGCTAATCACGTTCGTAGCTCCGTGAAAACGAGGTTCATATCCGGGTGTGATCAGCGCCTCCTGACGGACTAAGCCGATCTGCCGAAACCGCTTAACCTCTTCGAGGCGGTTCTCCACAGCCGCCCGGGTCGCCGCTTCATTCACCGGCAGCGAAGTAAATAACGCATGATATACATGAATTTTCTTTCTGCCCATTTATAACCCTCCTAATCATTACGTTCATAATACCAAATTGGTAACTACACATTAAAAGCATTTGCTCGTCCGTTTTCCGCAAGCAGCATCTTACTAATTCTTCCGAAAAAATAAACGATCATGCGTTCTTAATTCTCCTCATTTTTACCAATATGGTAAGTATAGTCCAATTATAAATTACCGTATCGGTAATGTCAATTTCATTTATTGCCACATTGGTAATTTTTATTCTTTGCCAAATCGGTAATATATGATACAATGAATTAAACGGACGGCGAAAGAGGAGTTACTATGCAAAGTCTCGGTGATCGTATCAAATACCTTAGAGAACAGAATAATCTCACGCAGAAAGATCTGGCCTCCAAAGCGGAATTAACCATCGTGCAGTTATCCCGATATGAAACCAACGACCGGAAGCCGGATCCGGAGTCGCTGCGGAAACTGGTCGATGCTCTAGATACGAACGCCGATTACTTGCTCGGCCGTACCCAAGACGCCTCTCCAGACAAAAGCGCGAATATGTCCTTTTTCGGCGGACCGGAGTCGTACACGGATGACGAAATCGCGATGATGGAAGCCGCTCTTAAGGCGTATCGGGAGCAGAAAAAAAAGCTGCTTGATGGAGAGCAAACAAAGTAGCAGCCCGTGGAATCAGCTTTCTTTTTTCAAGGTAACAGCCTGCCGTTCAACAAAACAACGATCGATGCGGCCCTAGCTGAAGGGGCCATTATTTTCACCTATAATCCGAACATACATTCTTATCCGAGGTGGTTTTTATGTTATTCGCCTACTATCAAGAAACCCTTCTGGAACAGTGGATTCATACAAAATACTTAAATTACGGGATAATGTACCCCGGTGACTTGGATATCGAGCGAATTGCCGAGGTTTTTGGAGTAGAGCTCGTTTACGGCCCCCACCCCTCTTTTTGCGATAACGAAGAGAGAGTGATCTTTCTAAACCAGGATGCTGATCAGGTGACAGCCCGGGTTATCTTTTTCCATGAGCTGTGTCATGTACTGAGGCATGCCGGGGACCAGCGCAGGATGACCGAGCTTTTCAAAAACGCCCAGGAAACCGAAGCCGACCAATTTGTGCTATACGCTGCCATCCCGTTTTACATATTCGCCAAGCTGCCGATTCCCGACCAGCGAAACGAAGCGATCCCTTATCTGGCTGAAGTGTTTCAAGTTCCTCTGGAGCTCGCCGAGCAGCGGCTGGATCAAATCCAGCGACGAGTGCTGCATGGCAGTCTGATCGCGGCGGCGCTGGAGGCCGACCGCAGACAACAGCGACAAGCCGACGCAGCTTGGTCCAGCGAAACCCGCCGGGTCCTTTCTCAGTTGGAGCGACAGCTGGGGCAAAAAGGAGGGCGCTAATCTATGCGTATCGCCGCTTTTTGTGATTTTTACGACGACGGTCCCCGCCCTTTGCGGCTCATTATTCAGGCGGAGCCGGGAGAGCTGGATTGGTCCAGAACGCTTTATATTCCCGTATCTGGCCCGTTTCAGCCGTTTGAGGCAGAGGATTACAACGATTTGCCCGGGGCCTCCGTCCTTTTGGAGGACCTGGTAAGACCGAAGGATGCCGCCCTTGATAGCGACACGACCATCGGGATTCTGCTGCCGCAAATTGCAGACCGTCACCGTACCGAAATTCTGCAGCTTATGGTTCAAATGGATGATGTGGAGGAGGTGCTGAAATTCCAATCACCACTATTACATCGGCTTGTTTGATTTTCTGTTTGGGTACCCGCCACCCTATACTCCATCTTATGCTAGCATATCAGCGTTGGAGAATTGACGAATGTCTCAGATATCACTTCTTTTGTTTTAGACCTGTCGGTGATAAGGTAAACACATCCTTGATGTTGTAGGGAATGTTGTATGCGGCATCTCACCGGACAAACAGCTTTTGTCTGAACCTACAACAACCAATCTTTGAAATATACCAATGACTCAAGGCCGATGCTTCCCGTTGTAATAACGAGTTCCTTATTTGAATAGTCGTAGCTTTCACCCTGTCTTAGACATCGTTGTGATGGAGCAGTGATATCATAAGCAACATCACATCGCACGAGCAGTACCTCTTTGCATAGTTTGGGATTTGTTCGAGCCAATGACGGAAGTAGACTAGTGATTTGCGGGTAGACTTCAATTCTTAGCGTATTCTTCTGTGTCCTCAGAGCATAAATCAACTTGTAGGAGATATGCAGGAAGTGTTCTCCCGTATTGATTCTGATGCGGTATGGAATCTCTTTCTCCCACAGTCATTCTGACTCCATACAAGTGACAGATTCGTTTGTAGAATTCATTGAAGTAATCCCAATGAACGCCTATAAAGTCGATAACATTGCGGTCAATGGATATAGTGACCCCTTTCATGTGCCGCCCCCTCCGAATTTTTTGATGAATTTCGGGGGGCAGGTGGCTAGCCTTTAACACATGACCTTCCCGTTGTGGAATGTTCAGTTAAGTCTTTCAGGATAATAGTCGGGGCATCCTACCGATTAGTTGGGATCACATTTTTACAGGTTGCCTTTCCAATGTCCCTATCGTGATGAAACATTGTTCAGTTGCGATGGATTTTAAAGAAAACCGCATAAAACGAAGATAACAAAAAAACAAGCCAATCATGGTGGTATCTGACCATAATCGGCTGTTTGATATATCTGCATAGCGTTATTTAGGGTATAAAAGTAAAGCATTGACGTACGCACAACAAGTTCGAGAAATCTTTATATGGGTATTACATGGGTTAGATGTGTTATTATCGACTCATTCGTCACCCCCCCTCAAAAAAAGACCTTGAAAGGCACGAAGCCAATCAAGGTCTGATAATTATTGATTACTTTCCACAATTCCCCTCTTAATGTTTTCTAATCTAGTCCGAGATAGTCTTGTGTACTTTGTAATCGTGTCTATGTCAATTCCATCTGTAAGCATTGCTGTTGCAACCGCAATTTCTCCACTTAATTCTCCTATTGGTAAAGCGGCAGTCCATCCCTCATCCCTACCTGCCTCTCTATCAGATGTTACAGGAAATTCCTCACCGTCACTAATATCTAGATACCATTCCATTTCTTCAGGATAAGTTTTGTCAAAACCGATAATGCCTTCCCACTCCTGGCTATCTTGAAACCCTATTACCTTTTCACCTAAAAGTAAGTTAAACCGAGAAATCACAAATGGTGAAATTGTTGGTCTTGTCGGACCATGATAATGGAAATTTGTATCAATAGAAATTTTTTTCACACTTGCTCCTCCTTATTTATTTAATGAGGGATTAGGGACTTGAGTAAATTGACTAGATAAATTTGCAGCCTCTGTATCTGTAAGAACTTTCCCTCCAGGTGTATAAATACTAACATGGTAAGGATTGTTGGCAGTAGGTGTCGCAACCACTTTATATCCTACATCATTTAGTTTTCCAACTGATACTATAGATATCTGATTGTTTTTGAGACCGTTTGACAAGGTTTCGTTAGATACACCCATTCCTCCATTTGCAGACAGAGTATTATTTTTTGTATCTAATGCTTGATTTGCTTGTAGATCTTTAGGCTTTGCCACTCCACCTCGTAAAATAACAGCATCTCCAGGCAGTTCCGTACCTACTTTGAACGCTCCATTTGAACCAGGCGTTGCAAGACCAGTACTTCTCTGGGCTCCAACAGTTCCTGGATTACCCGTCCCCTTAGAACCAACATTCGCATATTCATTTTTGGTTAGGGTAACAGGTTCAGCTATGTTTCTACGTGGTCCTACTCTGAAACTTGAAGTCGCAGCATTTAAGCCAAACAGCATAAATGCTTGTTCTGTTTTAGGGTTTACAACTTCCTGGCGATACAAAATCTCTGCTTCAGAAATTGTTAAATCTTTAGTAGCAAAATCATATGCCATCTCAAGGCTGTCAATGGAAGAATTGACATTTAACTTTAGTTTTATCAGGTCTTTCTTCGATAGCTTTCCTCCACTACGTTCCATTGTTTTGGCCAGCATCAATGCTTGTTCTAATGTGACATCTTCGTTTGCAACTGAAACAACAAACTTATATTCCGGCTTAGTTACATTATACGATATATTTAGATTCGCACCGGACTTTTTAGTCTCGGCACTGTGATATGAGGTTACCGCCAAGTTAGTAACCCCTATGTTTGTGGTAGTAACCGTCTGACTTCCTGTTTCCCTTGTTTTCACATATGGTTCTGATTTTGTAGAAGTTGTTATCCCTGCACTCTTCAGCGCTTGGTTCCAATCCGAAACTGTAGCATATCCTTTAGCTGATATCCCCTTGTTTACAATACTAATTATCGTTGCTGCTTGAGCCTGAAGAGGGGTTACAATTCCTGTGTTATGTGCTGCTGCTGAATTTCTTATCGCATCTGCCTGTTTCGAAATTGCAGCTCTTTCATAGGCATTTGTAGCTTTGTAATACGAATTGGTCAATGCAATTATACTGGCTTGCGCTTGCACGTTTAATTTACTATCCCTCTGCTGCCAGTGTCCCGTCGGATCAGAATAAACAAGAGGATTATTGGACACATAGGTGTATAAATTGAGTGATAGTGGGTCGTTTAAGTTACCTTTGTAAGTATCCTCGCTTAAGAACCGCGCGATCTTCGGATCATAGTAACGAGCATTTAAGTAATATAATTGACTCTCCTCATCATATTGATACCCTGAATAGCGAACTGGGTTATTTACTGTACCCTCAGAAGACGCAATGTTTCCAAATGCATCATACTCATAGCTTGCTTTAGTATTTCCAGCATTATCAATAAGAGAGGTGACATCAGCATGACCGTTATACAGGTACATATATTGTTCTGTTCCAATGGTACGAGTAAGTAATGGACCACCATATACATTAAAAGCGATCTGCTTACCACGTTCATCAGTTTCTAGCACAACGTCGTTATTTTCATAAACATATTGAGTACTTTTGCCGTTTGCAATTTTTTTGGTTCGTAACCCTTCCCCATTGTATTGGTAAAGAGTTGTCCCACTGCCGGTGCTGCTGCTTTCTAATTGGTTCCATACATCATAATGATAAGAGGCAACACCAGAAACGATATCAGCAATACGCGGATTCTCGTTAGGCTGTCCATAGATAAACATCCCAAAAGTCGGCTCAATCGGGTTCTCCGGGTCAACTTTTTTCGTTGTTTCCGTACTTTTATTCAGCAGGTTGCCGTTATTGTCATAATGATAAGCTACCTTTTGCTTGGTACCTTCGATCGAATTTTGGCTTGTCGAGGTCAAACGGTTCTGTTCGTCATACTCATAGTTTATTACGGTTTTACTTGACCCGTTTACCAACTTTTCTCTTTCGCGATTTCCGGACGCATCAAAAGCATACGTTGTTATTTTCCCACTAGGTTCTGTGACAGATTGCAGGCGATTCAATGCATCGTAGGTATAGACGGTTTTCCCTTTATCCTCCCCTGCAATCATCTCAGTTTTCCGACGGAAGCCGCTCTTGATAGTGACACAACCATCGGCATTCTGCTGCCGCAAATTGCAGACCGACACCGTACCGAAATTCTGCAGCTTATGGTGCAAATGGATGATGTGGAGGAGGTGTTGAAATACGAGCGAGGACAAAAAACCGCCCGGAGCCAATCCGGACGGCAGTAAATCAAACCTGAACTATCGGAACCATCATTCCTATTGATGCGCTTCCCACATGCATTCCGTCAACTCAAACTCACTAAACACCGCATCAAATGAGGAATTTTCCGGGCTGCAGGCATACACGCCCATTTGAATATCTCCGCTACCCTCAAAAAGGTGAAAAATACGCATTTGCCGATACTCTATCCCATCAGAGGATGCTTCAATCAAAAAATCGCTCTCGCGGCGGCTTAGCCGGTAGTAAATCGACTTGACCTCCGCGCTGATATCCGTGGTGGCCCAATCGGAATATCCGTGATTCGTCACTACGCTACCCAGTCTTTGAAAAGTCTCATTTTCATATTCAATCGAAGCTTTAAACCAATTATCGCTATTCTGATATATCATCACTCCGCATTGATCAAACCGATTTGTACTGTTAAATTCCGTTTTGACCGTAAAGGTGAAGAATGGCTCCGAAATGTTTGTCAGCAAGGCGGGAGCGGAGTCATTTCTAAAACCGTAATAAGTGCGTTGCCAAAAATCGGTGTTCGGCTCGGTTTTTATTGTTATTTTATGTTCTTCCAGCGTAAAGTCCTTCGGTTCATGAATCCAAAACAGCTTATTTACATCAAACTTCAATTTGAGCCCTCCATCCTATCTGATTGTGTTTCTTGCTCTATTCAACAAACAAGATAACTTTCCTGCATTTTTCTGCTAAATTCCTGCTGCGGTTTCCTTTGCTGGATCGCCCTTCTCCTGCGCTTTTGTTACCGGCCAAAGAACGCGGCCGAATAAAATGCCCAGCAAACCGAGCAGGGCTATAGCTGCGCCAAAGCAGAAGAAGATTCGCTCAGGGCCGGCCATTTGTACAAAAAGTCCCCCAAGCAGCGGCGCTCCGATCATGACCACACCCAAGATGGTGGATTGGATGCCAAATACGCGGCCGACCATGGAGGAGGGCGTCTCTTTTTGCAAACAATAATTAAACGTAACCATAAACAAACCATTGCCGAGACCTAAAATGAACCCAAGCAGCAAAATCGGAAGTACGGAAACGCCATGCGGCAGTAAACCAAGGGCTCCCACCGGAACGCCAATTAAGGCATAGCCCATGCCAAACTTCCAGCCGTAGCCTATCGTTCTTTTTATTTTGTTCAGTGCCATAATCATGAGTATGGCTCCCGCCCCGGATGCCGCGACCATCCAACCCAGGTAAGACTCCTGGTTCGGGGAAATCGTTCGAAACAGGCTGGTAAATTGAAAATCGATCATCTGGATGACTAGTGCTCCGATTAAGCCAAACCCCATCGTCGCCAGCAGCAGACGGCTTTGCAGGAGAAGGCCCCAGCCCTCCCTCCACATGGTCCGCAGAGGAATTTTGTTTTCCGACGAAGTCTCTGACGGATGGCCCTTTTCCTTAACCGCCTCAATCGCCCTGTCGGTGCCTGCTGTCTCCGCATTTCTTACCGTCAGCAGCAGGAAGTACGAGCCCATGCGAAAAAAAACATTCAGCAAAATGCACCACTGCGGCGATAGCACGGACAAGGCAAGTCCACCCAGTAAGGGACCGGCAATCTTGGAGCCCTGGTTGACGATGCCGTTCCACGAAGTAGCCTGAAGGAGCTGATCCTCCCTCACAATGCTGCGCGTCAATGACTGCTGGGCCGGTACGATAAAGGTAGAGAGAACCGCACGAAGCATCAGCAGCGGCAGCAGCCACAGCATACTCGGGGCAAATATGACCAGTAAGGTTAGAAGCGCCGTGAGCAAATCACAGATACGCATAAGCTTTAGCTTGTTTAGCCGATCTGCGGCGACCCCCGCAAACGATCCGAGCAGGACGCTTGGCAAAGCGTTGACCACCGGGATTAGCGCCAGCATTAAGGGGCTCACCTGCCAGCGGTACCCCACAAGCACTTGAATCGCTAAGGTGTCGAACCAGTCGCCGAAGGTAGCTGCGGCATAAGCGCAGTAGACCCGCGTGTATATTTTGTTGCGGAAAAGGCTGGTTTTCGTGAGGGGTTGCGATTGTGATAAGGTCGTCATTTCGTTCAATCCTCCAAATTCATTCAAATCATGCAGCTCATGAAATGAATGTACCGAAAGAATGTCAGAGAATGATCAGAGGCGATTCAGTCCTTTTTGGATAAGTGCATTCATCTGTGGAATTAGCTTGTTCAAACCAAGCCGCTCCAGTTCATCGTCATACAGGTTCGCATACTTTTCGCGGATTCGCTCCTTCGGAGGGAACAGCTCGCAAAAATGATTAATCCGATAAAGGGCATACAGATACATCGGAACAAACCCGGAGTTCTCCAGTACCTGGAGTCCTTCATCCAGCAGGTTTTCCGCATCATACCAAGCCTCTTGCCGGAGTCTCCAAAGCCCCTTCACGATTTTGTAGTTTCCGTTTTCCCGAAGAAAAGGCTTCGCCGGCAAAATTTTGCCTTCAATCTCATCAGCCATACTTTGCAGCATCCGTTCCTCTGAACCAGCTACAAGATGTACAAATAACTCGGTTATCTTCGTTTGCGGGATGAAGTTTTCATACTCCGGATCTGTGAGCACGTGGTAACTCAGCTTTAAGCGTTCCAGCGCTTTTTCCGGCATACCGGCCAAGGCATATAAATCCAAAATGTTCAAAATCTCCATTTCTCTATGCTGTACCGGCGACAATAGCTTCTTCTCAAGCACTTGCTCACAAATGACCAGCTTATCTTTGGGATCACCAGAGAACATATAGAACAACAGGGCCCAATAAAAACGCTCTTGCAGCGGAACGTTATCCGTTTGGAGCAGCCACTGCAAATCTCCCTGCACAAAATGAACATAAGAGGAATAAAAACTGTCCAGCTTATATCCGAGCGTATCCTGCTCCCGAGCCAGAACCATCATCGAACGGCCTTGGCCGTACAGGTGATATTTTCGGAGGATGTCGTGCATGCTGTCATGGACCTCTATGTCCTGAGATGTGGGAAAATATTCCTCCGAATCCCTCGGCGCCAAGCCGTACCCGCTCCCCCGGACTGTTTTGATCTCTACCCCGCTAAACAGGGCTAGCTTCTTACGCAGTCTGTAGATATGGTCATCTACGGTTCGCTCCACCGGATATTCCAGCGGCCAAACCTGATCCAGCAGCTGCTCCCTGGTAAAATAATGACCTCGATTACGGTAAAGAAACTGGAAAAGGGCAAATTCCTTAGGCAGCAACTGCACTGTAACGCCATCCATACTCACTTTTAACTCGTTCTTGTTAATATCAAGCCGCATCCGGAACCTCTTTCCCATGAACAAGCTTCATGCTCCATCGTTACTATGTATTTTAAAACACAAAAAAATAAACCTCCAGACAAAAGGAGGCGAATAGAGCAATATTAATCCTTGATGATTTGGTACAATTTTAGCAAGTCCTCTTTCCCTAAAATTTTCGGCACGGGGTAGAGGGGATTCGCTTCCTTAAGCGCGCGGTCAACCATCAATGGAATATCTTCTTCCACGATGACGCCGCTTACTTTTGCAGGAATGTGCATCGCCTTATTAAGGTCCTTGATCCACTTTATAAATTTCTTCGCCTTGATTTCTACAGAATCGGATGCCTGAGTGACACCGATCAAATCGGCTAACTCCGCCAATGGCTTGTAAACCGATTTTCCGTAATACTCCAGGACATGCGGTAAAATAATCGCGTTTGCCTGACCATGAGGAACGTTGTAAAATCCCCCCAGCGTATGGGCAATGGCATGGACGTAACCAACATAGGCCCGCGTAAACGTAATGCCCCCCAAGTAGGAAGCCTTTTGCATGTTTTTTCGCGCGTTCTTATTCGTCCCGTTGGAGTATGCCTCAAATAAATTTTCGAAAATCAGACTTATGGCCTCACGGCTGCACCTAATCGTCTCCTTGGTGTTGCTTCTGCCAATATAAGCCTCCACCGCATGGGTTAGCGCATCCATCCCAGTCGTTGCCGTTATGTGTGGCGGAAGCCCCATCGTAAGCGCCGGATCCAGCACAGCATATTGCGGAATCAATACGGTGTCATTAATGGCAAACTTCTCATGCGTCTTGCTGTTGGAAATGACGGATACCACGGTCGCTTCACTTCCCGTTCCCGAGGTGGTCGGAATCGCAAATAAAGACGGGATCGCCTTTCTGATTTTGAGCTGTCCCTTCATTTGCGGGATCGTCTTGTGAGGTCTAGCTACACGTGCCCCTACCCCCTTCGCGCAATCCATCGGCGAGCCGCCGCCAAAGGCGATAATTCCTTCGCAGCGGTTGGCATGGTATAGATGGAGCGCCTCCTCGACATTTTCAATTGTGGGGTTTGGAACGGTTTGATCGTACACTACATAGCTCACTCCAGCGGCCGTTAGACCGTGAAGTAGTCCATCCATTAAACCGAGCTTCACAATGCCTTGATCCGTTACGATCAGCACATGGTTCAAGCCTTTTCTTCTAATCAATGCTGGCAGCTTACTTAGGCTATGCTCGCCCTCTAACAATTCCGGTTTACGCCATGGAAGAAAATGAGCGGCTATTTTGTAAGTGAGTTGATACATCCGGCAATACACGTGGTACATACCTTGCCCCCCTTTGGTCACTCATCTCATCAGGCCTGAATGAATGCGTTTTCAATAAAGATTATAGTTAAAATTCGCATTATTTCAAATTTAAATTTATTAACTCTCCCCGGTTGACAGCCATTTTGCGTTAGTATAATATGTAACTTGCTGTGACGTTACATTTATTTACTTTCTCGTATAACCCTGTATTCGGCGATAAGCCAAGGACGGGGGTTTCTACAGGGAGCCTTTACTTCCTAACTACGATGACAAGGAATGCAACCCATTCCTATCACGTGGTTAGGATTTTTTGCGTTAAGGGAAAAAAAGCTATAGTGCTATACAGGAGGATGTTCTATGAAGTATTGGATCTCAGTTTTAGCAGGAGCCATGAGTTACGGCATACTGTCAACTATTGTTGTACTGTCTTACGGTGAGGGGTATCAATTAGGGGAAATCGTGGGTGCGCAGCTGTTGGTCGGCTTTATTTTTTCATGGTTAACCGCGATTTACACAAAACGCAAGGAGCTGCGTGAAAAAAGAAAGCAGTCAATTAGTTTTGACGCTGCCACTACGTACCATAGGCTAACTTGGAAGCAAAGAATATTACTAATGCTAGCGGGCACTCCTACGGTTGTCACGGGTCTACTATATTATCAATCTCTTCAGTATATACCTGCCTCGCTGGCGATTATTTTATTGTTTCAGTTCACATGGATCAGCTCGGTGATCCATGCGGTGAGCAATCGACAGCGGCCTAATAAAATTATGCTGCTAACCCTGTTTGTCCTGTTTATAGGTACGCTGCTGGCAGCTGGTTTAAACGGCCAGGCAGCGGCAAACATCAATCGAATGGGCCTCATATTCGGACTTCTTTCCGCGGTAAGTTATTCCATGTTTCTGTTATTTAGCGGAAAAGCGGTGCCTTCCGCCCATCCTGCCTATCGAAGCGCCTGGATGGTTACGGGCGGATTTATCCTGCTGATCGTATTATTCCCGCCGCATTTCTTGTTTAATGGCATGCTCGGGGGGCCGTTGCTTATCTACGGACTTTTACTAGGCCTGTTTGGAGCATTTATCCCGCCTCTGCTGTTTGCCATCGGGATTCCTCATATCGGGGAAGCCATGGGCGGAATTTTGGGGGCGGCCGAATTGCCGGTTGCCGTACTTCTTTCCTCCATTGTCCTTCATGAAAGTGTTGGCATGGTGCAATGGTTCGGCGTTGCGTTAATCCTGGTAGGAGTCACTCTTCCTGAGATGTATAAGATAGGAAAAAGAAAAAGGGGCTACTATCAAAATAGCAGAAGCTTGCAAGCAAAAAACTGAGGAGCCAGATCAAAGCCCCTCAGTTTCATTACTTGCTATCCGTCAATGAGCCCGGATTGCTGCAGCATCCGATGAAGGAGTACGGTGGTCTCGGCCCGGGATAATAAATTTTGCGGACGGAGTTCGTTTCCGTATCCCTTTACCAATCCTTCATAGATCGCCGTCCTCATCGCCGCTCTTGCCCAGTCGCTAATTTGAGCGCTGTCTGTATAGGTGCTTAAATCAGCTTGACCTTCCGTTTGATTAGCTTCCAAAGAAGCTTCCTTAATCATCCGCTGGGCGCGAATCATTGTTGCGATGGCTTCCTGACGCGTTATCTTGTCATTAGGTCCAAATGTCCCATTTGCCAAGCCCTCCATGATGCCGTAGGCTTGAACCGCACTGATCGCACCGCTGTACCAGTCGGAGGCTTTTACATCTTTAGAGGGAGCAGTAGTTTCCCCTTCCGGCAAGCCGAGAGCTCTGGCAAGCATGGCAGCGAATTCCGCACGAGTCATCACCATTTGAGGGTCAAATTGCTGGTTATCGGTGCCTTTTACTATCATTCTGCTGCTCATATCCGCTATTTTGGCTGCGGCCCAGTGGCCCTGAATATCAGAAAATGGTACAGGAGGCTTGAACGCCAGGAAATAGGTTTGGTTTGTCGCAAGACTCTGAATAATAATTGCCGGTCGCCCGTCCACTTGGGTGAATTTCGTTGGAGCCGGACGCAGCCCCAGCTTCTCATCCCAGCTTGCAGCCGTAGAAACCGTACCGATAAAGTCCTTAGGCAGGTAAATAACCTTTTCAACAAAGCGGTTGAGTTTGGTTATGACCTTACTCTCACCTTGTCTTGTCACTTGCAACTCAAAATGGAGCGGATCCGTCACCAGCTGCAAGCCTTCCTTGCTTGCAGCAGCCTGCAAACCGGGTGCGTTATTTTTACGAATGGTGATCGTCATATGATCCTGCTCTGTCCAATCGGTCCCCTGGTCCATAACTTCTGCCAGTGGCAGGCGATATTGTCCATGCTGCGTTCTCATAATAACATCAGCTTTTTTGCTAGAGAGAAGTGCGACAGCATCACCAGCGAGCTGCAAATCCACTTGGTCCGCCTGATCCTCCGCCGAAATGGACAGAGTTGCTGACGTCCCGGAAACCGTATTGTTCACCTTACTCAGCGTGCTCTTATTCAATAGAATTCGGATAGATTTGCCCCCATGATCATTGACCGTATAAGTGGCAACTCCGGATATTTTCATATTATTGATCTGAATTTTAGGCGTGTCGGCATGGTTTACAACCGCCGTATCAGACCCTGAATAGCTTGAAGATGTACCTCCCTGGGAAGGGATGTTTGAGCCTGGGTTCGAGCTGGCATTGGCGCGAAGCACGGTAAGCTTATACGTTTTGAGATTGCCGTTCTGCGCTTTTACGACGACCTCAAATTTGTTCTGGCCGACAGCCAGCGCATATTCCTCCGTCTGCTTTCCTTTCACTACCGGAACCCCGTTTACGGAAATCACCGCGTAGGCATCGGAGGTATCCAGCAGCATTTTTAGTGCCTTAACCGCATGCTCAACTGTAATGGAATATTCGGTTACGGCCGGTTTAAACGGGATTTTTGCCGTACCGCCCGAACCGGTAAGCTGCCAGTTGCTTAGGCTTGCATCCCCGCTCATAGGAACAATGTTTTGAATGTCGATAGAGCGGACATTTTTGTTCCCGGCCATATCAGCCACGTACACGGAATAAACCCCGTTCTCTTGAACGGTAAAATGGTCCGTGAACTCTGTGCCTTCCAAATCAAAATCCAAGACAGAGCGGTTTCCCGCAGCCCACTTCATCTTGGCTATGCTATTGAATTGACCGTAAACCGATGCCGTAGCTGTCACGTTCACGCTTTCAAACGTCGGTCCGGCGGGATCCGCTAACAGTTCGATACTAGGTGGCTGGTTGTAAGAGAATGTAAGTGTTACCTTCTGATCTAAGGTCGTACCGCTTGCTTCCTCCGTTGCTGAATATGTGATATTCTCTGCCGCAACATTGCTTACCGAAAATACAGCAAGCCCATTCTCGGCGGTTGTTCCATATACATTATCGATTACGGAGCTTCCCTCGCTCGCTTGAAGCATTACGCGTTTGCCGGCCAGCGTGTGGTCATAGCCGTCCTTCAAGATTACGGAGATGGACGCCTTACTGATGCCATCAGCCCGGACTACCATATCACTCGCCGTAATAGTTGACTTGGACGAACTTACTGTTCCGGGCAAAAGTTGAACGTTCACTGTCGATTCCAGCGGACTTCCATCAACGCTCGCGGTAATCTTTGCGGAGCCTAATGTCGTTGGCGCTGTCAGCGTCGCCGTGTAGCTCCCGTTCCCTTGGTCGGTAACATCGCTCACCTTCCCCAGCGTCGAGCTGATCGCTACCTTTTCCCCGCCGCTCGTCAATGCATTACCTTGAGCATCTTTCAATTTCACCGTGATCATAGCCTGGCTTGTCCCATCCGCTACCAGCGTCGATTTGTCCACTGCCACTGTACTGTTCGTCAGCGACACCGCTCCGGGCACAAACTTCACACTCACTGTGCTGCTTAACGGGGTGCCGCCTACGCTTGCTCCAATCGTCGCCGTTCCCGCCGTCTTCGGCGCCGTTAACGTCGCCGTGTAGCTGCCATCCACGTGGTCGGCGACCTCGCTCACCGCACCCAGCGTCGAGGTGATCGTCACCTTTTCCCCTCCGCTCGTCAGTGCATTGCCTTGAGCGTCTTTCAATTTCACCGTGATCACGGCCTGGCTTGTCCCGTCCGCTGTCAGCGTCGCTTTGTCTACTGTCACGGTACTGTTCGTCAGTGACACCGCTCCGGGCACAAACTGTACGCTTGCTGTACTGCTTAACGAACTGCCGCCTACACCAGCGCTGATCGTTGCTGTTCCTATCATCTTCGGCGCCGTTAAGGTCGCCGTGTAGCTCCCGTCTCTGTGATCGGTGACCTCGCTCACCGCACCCAGCGTCGAGGCGATCGTCACCTTTTCCCCGCCGCTCGTCAATGCATTGCCTTGAGCATCTTTCAATTTCACAGTGATCACGGCCTGGCTTGTTCCATCCGCTATCAGCGTTGCTTTGTCTAACTCCACGGTACTGTTCGTCAGTGACACCGCTCCGGGCACAAACTGTACGCTCAATGTGCTACTTAACGGGGTGCCGCCTACGCTGGCCCCAATCGTCGCCGTTCCCGTCGTCTTCGGCGCCGTTAAGGTCGCCGTGTAGCTCCCGTTCCCTTGGTCGGTAACATCGCTCACCTTACCCAGCGTCGAGCTGATCGCTACCTTTTCCCCGCCGCTCGTCAGTGCATTGCCTTGGGCGTCTTTCAATTTCACCGTGATCACGGCCTGGCTTGTCCCGTCCGCTGTCAGACTGGATGCATCACTAGATAGTTCACTTTCATCCATAGAAAGGGAATGATCCGGAACCATGTAAGTTCTGAAAGAAAAGTCTCTCCCAAAACCGGATGAAGATCCTCTTGGATATACGTCACTGCTACTCATGTACCACCCAAAGCCAGTCAAATCGTCTCCATGCTCCGTTGAAACAACCATTCTGTACATCGTATTCTTCTTCAGATACGGTCCATTCTCGGTAAAATCCACCATGACCCAACCAGACTGATACCCTGTACCCGAGCTTCCAGTAGCAAGCGGTGTCGATTGATCGCTTTCCCGATAAATACTTACCTTGATGGCCCCGGGTGAACCGTATGTATCAGATAGGTTGAGTTCTATTCCGTTGAGTTTTCCCGTAATCGACGGTGTAAAAGTCTGATAATGGGGCCTCGTTTTATTTGTCCAAACATTCCCGTACTTCGCAGGCTGATCTTGATCGAGGACAGCAGTTTCTTCAGCGGATACACCTCCGACCGGTAATCCAAAAGCAATCACAAATATAAGAAGTGCAGCAATCCATTTCTTGTCTATTTTTAATACTTTCATCCCTAGTTCAATCTCCATTCGCTTCGATGTCATATCCGCCGACTGCATGATCTTCTTCTACCCTTGTTCCCCCCTAATTAAGCGGCAAAAGTGTAGCAAGTCCCAGCAACCAAGGCCGCCACAAAAAAGATGCCGAAATACCAGAGCCAAAATTTCAGGCGCATGTTCGCCCCCTCATCCCACCACAATTTTACGAAGATCACTACCCCTAATAGCATGACGCTAAAGAAAGCAATCAAAAAATCGCCCATTTTTCTCCACCTAATCCTTTCAAAGCCCTTCAAATTTTCATTAATTCATTCATTAAAAATAAAGTAAACCCACTTTTTTCTCCATACCTCCAAAGGAGTATCTTTACAAAATTCCCCGCTGAACCGGGGGATATCTACCTCAAAAGGGGTATGGAGTTTTCTAGCGCAGCGCTTTATGATAATAACGATATTCATATGAAAATAATTGTAATTTGGTTCCCTCAAGAAAGGAGACTCCTATGTTAGCCAGTCAAACTGTAACTGAGACCCGCGGAAACCGGGCTTCTCTCGTGATAAACATCGTCAGCCACAGCCTGTACCTCTTATCGCTACCCGTTATTTATTTTGTGTCCATGTTCTCCGTCATGCTGTTCGACGCCCCGGGTTCCGAGCATTATTGGCCGGCCTTGGTGTTTTATTACGCTTTAAAATGCTATCCCTACATCACCATTGTGATGATCGCTTTAGCATGGATTTTGTTTATAAAAAGGCAATACCGCTGGACTTATATGCTTAACGCCGTTCCCATCGTTTTCATGCTGCTCGGGACCTTGCCTTTTGTGATTCTCAGCGAATAAGTATTGGGCCAAATTTGAAAATTTAAATTGTTAGAAAACCTTTATTCCATTAATATAGGAGGTAAATGTTGTTGAATTTGAGGTGCTAGGGCCATGGAGAACCATCATCATAACGAGAGCGGCTCTGCCGGTGCTGAAACTGGACAAGTTGTCTCCGATATGACGCTTAGAACATATCTGAATAGATTTACATACATAGAACCCGAGGTTTTTGTGAAAATAGCAAGGTCAATGACTGCATGCGTTGGCAAGCTTCATCAGCAGCAAATCCTTCATCTCGATTTACGGCCGGAGCGTATCGCCATACATCCCACTACACTACATGTTGATCTGAAGGACTCAGAGGTTGCCGTATACCGAACTGCCGATGGCTACATCAGGCCTGGTGAAAGCGGTGCTTCCGAAGCCAGCCTCCCCTATTGCTCTCCTGAAAATACCGGGCGAATGCAGCGACCCATAGATGAACGAAGCGACCTCTACTCGTTAGGGGTTATTTTCTATGAAATGCTGGCCGGTGTTCTGCCTTTTCAGTCCGACAACCCGCTGGAATGGATTTATATGCATTTGACGCAAACTCCTCCGCATCTGCGGGACCGAAGTCAACGCCTGCCGGACGGCTTGGAATCCATCGTCATGAAGCTTCTCGAAAAAAATCCCGATAATCGCTACCAAAATACCGGTTATCTTATTGCCGACCTGGACAAAATTGGACAATTTCAGCAGACATTATTTATAGAGCAGGGTTTCTACGGTCGGGAAAATGAGATTTCGATACTCTCGCAGGCCTTTTATTCCACATGTCTGGGTTCTACGGAAATCGTTTATGTATCAGGAGAAGCGGGGATTGGGAAGACGAGCTTGATTGAAGAGGTTTTTCGAAAACAACAGCTTACCCGAAATTTTTTCTATATCACCGGCAAATTCGAACAAATTTCCAGAGAAAGTCCCTATCATGCAATCATCCAGGCTTTTCGCGGGTTGATGCGGCATTTGCTGGGGCAGCGAAAAGACCAAATCGAGCTATGGAGACAGAAGCTGAAGATCGCTTTAGGTATAAATGCGAATGTCATTACAGAAATCATTCCTGAAGCTGGACTGATCCTGGGCGATACATCACCTGCAGAAAAGCTGCAGGCACCTGAAACACAAAAGCGCTTTTTTTATGTTTTTCGCAAATTTGTCCAGGTTCTCGCAACGAAAGAGCACCCTCTCGTCCTCGTCATCGACGATTTGCAGTGGGCGGATTTCTCATCGCTTCAGCTCATCCATGCGTTATTATGCGATCCAGAGTGCC
Organism: Paenibacillus puldeungensis; assembly: GCF_042678945.1. Taxonomy (NCBI): domain Bacteria; kingdom Bacillati; phylum Bacillota; class Bacilli; order Caryophanales; family Paenibacillaceae; genus Paenibacillus; species Paenibacillus puldeungensis. The sequence goes on from NZ_JBHTLM010000007.1 coordinate 37,165, forward strand.
AATATTTGATGTTTGTCTGCGCCTACCGGGATTCAGAGATGGACGGAAGCAAGCTGCCGGGCTACGCTCCGGACGGAAGGGGCATCGATCAAACCACCACCGTTCGCCAGATCTATCTCTACCCGCTCAGCCTTGCACAAATGAATCAAATTGTGATGGAGACGTTAAATAGTTCTGCCGAGGATACTCTACCCCTGACAGAACTGCTGTACCATCAATCCAAAGGTAACCCGTTTCATTTCAAACAGATTTGGCTTCGTCTACAGGATGATCACATTCTTCGATACAACGAAAAGCTCCGTTGCTGGAAGTGGGATTTGGGACGGATCATTGAGCAGATTCCTAGCTATGCCATTGATGATTTGATCGAGCATAAGCTAAGTCGCCTACCTGCTGCATCGCAAGAGCTGCTTCATGTAGCGGCCTGCGTAGGAAGCAGCTTCGAGCCTCATTTAATTGCCTGTGTAATGGACCGCCCCGCTGCCGAAATGTCCGCCGAATGGTCTTATATCGAAGCGGAGGGCCTGTTACTATCTTCTGAAACAGATAAGTTTCATTTTGCCCACGACAATATTCAGAAGCTGGCTTATAGCCGGATCGATGATATTTCAAAACAGGACATTCACATACGTATTGGCAGATGCCTGCTTGAACGGAACGCCCCGGATGGAGACATGTCGTTTGATATCGTTAACCATTTGAATCGGGGCTCGCAAAAAATTGCAGACGACCACGAGCTGATGCGGCTGATTAAGCTAAATCTCGAAGCAGGCAATCGCGCGAAGGCCTCCTCTGCTTACGATGTGGCGCTCGGATTTTTTAATAAGGCTATAGAGCTGCTTGACGTGAAAGCTTGGAACGGGGAGTTTGAACTCACTTTTGAATTGCACGCTCAAAAAGCGGAATGCGAATATTTATGCGGTAATTACGAAGCATCCAACCGGGAAATCGAAGTTTTGCTCGCCCATGCCCGCAGTTCGATAGAACGCAGCCGTGTGCAAATGACCCAGATCATGCAATATGTCAATCAAGGAAAATATTTGGAGAGTACCGCGCTTGGTCTTGAATGCTTACGAGAGCACGAAATATACATATCACCCAACCCGGAAGGTTCCATGCTGGAAATGGAAGAGAAGCGTATCGATATGCTGCTTCAGGACCAGTTTGACAAACTGACTCATTTGGAGGAAATGACCGATCCGGATCAGATAGCCGCGATGAATCTCATATATGCGATTATTGCGTCTACTTTTTTCTCTGATAAAAAGGTCTTCTTTCTGTTAATATGCAGAGCCATCGAGCTTTCTTTAAAGCATGGAAACACGCCTGCCTCCGCAGCAATTTATTCATCTTTCGGGATGCTGCTGGGCATCTCATACGGAAAATACGATAAAGGCACTGAGCTAGCGAAGATCGCTATCGAGCTTTCGGAGCGATACAATGTTACGTCGATCAAAAGCCTTACCTATATGATGTTCGGCGGGGTACTATGCCAATTTGCCGGAGATGCCCGGGAAGGCGACGATGATTTGGTGAAGGCGCTTCGGTTCGGCTTGGATTCGGGGGATTACGTATATGCCAGCTATGCGATGGGAGCGCATGTGAATTCTTTATATACGCGAGCCTCCTTAAGTGATTTGGCCAAAACGATTGCTGAATACCTGACCGTATTGGCCACCACGAAGGATGAATTCGTAAGGCAAAACTTCTTTCTTTATCAGGGATGGATTAAAGCCCTACAGGGCGGGACGTCTGCACCGGACTCCTTTAGCGACGCTGAATTTAATGAAGAAGAGTTTTTGAACCGTGTTAGCCAAGATGATACAGCAGCAACCAGTTTGTTTCAATATTGCACTTACAAAACCCAACTCTGCTATTTACTCGGTCGATTTGAGGAATCGGCACGTTGGGCCGAACAGGCTAAGGGTTATGAGAATTATGCCACCCATCTCCCGCATCTGCCAGAGTGTCTGTTTTATGAATCGCTCGCCGTTTTAGCCGTATATGAACCACTGCAGGATATTTCAGATAAATTGTACGTCAACCTGCGGCGCTTCAAAACATGGGCACAGCTTAGCCCTGCCAATTTCTTGCCCAGACGCTATCTCCTTGAAGCCGAATTCTCACGTGCCATCGGAGATGAAGAAGCAGCGGAAGAAATGTACGACAAAGCCCTTCGCAAAGCGAGAGAATATGACGATATACATACCAAATGTATCGCCAGTGAGCTGGCTGCCAAATATTATGCTGCGCGTAAGCAGAGAAAAACGGCGCTATTTTATCTGCATCAAACCATAGACGGCTATAATGAGTGGGAGCTAAAGCTGAAGACAACTGAGTTAGAGGAACTGCAAAGGGAGTGGCAAACTGAGGAAGAAATCGTTCTGATACCTAAAAGCGAGCCAATTGAAGCGGGTTTAAGTCAGGCAGCACCGGGGAAGGAGACCACCGGTTACGAGCATCAGCCTGCTTTTATTCGTAATGAAGACCAGTCCGTTATTTTAAAAATGACCCAGGCAATAGCGGGCCAGCCCGATACGGACGCCGCCATGGCGGAGATGATGAACATGGTGATGAAATACGCAGGGGCCAGCAAAGGCGCTCTGCTAGTGGGCAGCGACGACGCCCCGATCATCCAGATATACGCAGATCCACAGATTCCGGCGATATCATCACCTTTAGCAATGAACGACCAGACCATGGGGCAATTACCCGAAGGAATTATCCGGTACGTTTTCCGAACCCAGGAGGAAATTTACTATACCAGCGAGGAAGACAGCTGGCTGATTCATAACCCTTATTTTGCGATGCACCACCCGCAATCGGCATTGTGTATCCCTGTAAAGGTGAATAGCACCATGCTGGGTGTCCTCTATCTTGAGAATAGGCACACCAACGGGGTTTTCACCCCCGATCGTATGTCCGTGCTTCAGTCGATGGCATCGCTCGGGATCATGATGTGCGTTCTGCAAAGTGAGCAAAGCCCATCCTTGGCGGAACCAGAGCTCGGCGAAGAAACACAGTCTGAACCGGATGGTATGGAGGAGAACCTCACTGAACGAGAGTTCGAGGTTCTGGCCTTACTCGCGGCGGGATTGTCCAACAAGGAAATCGCCGACCGGTTAATTATTGCCATCGGCACCGTTAAAGTTCACGTCAAAAACATTTTCGCCAAGCTCAAAGTGAACCGCCGAACCAAAGCGATCGCCCAGGCGAAAGAGCTGAAGCTGCTGAAGCGGCGGGTGTAGGGATTTTGTTGTATTGTCAATAGAGTGATATCAAAAGGTTCGAAACAAAAAGCAAGCGAAACATTCCGACTTGGAACGATTCGCTTGCTTTATTTATAGAAACGTTAAAATTTGCCCCTATTTTCCCTTCTCTCGAAATTCCTGCGGCGTGCAGCCGACCGTTTTCTTAAAGAATCGAAAAAAGTAATGCTGGTCGCTGAAACCAAGCCTTGTCGAAATCTCATGCATTTTCAATGCTGTGCTCAACAGCAACTGCTTACTTAGCTCCAGCTTCTTCTCCGCAATATAATCAGAAAGGCTCTTTCCCGTCGCCTTTTTATACCAGCGCGATAGATAGGAGGGATTAAGCGATACTTCCTGGGCAATCCGGGTCAGGGACAGGTCATCGGCTAAATGAAGTGTGATATATTGGTGGATCATGGACAGGATGCAGGATTCATCATGCTTGAAGGTGGCTCTGCGGTTGTCGACAATCCATTCAAAAAAAGAATGGAAGAAAGAGATAACGACAGGCCAGGATGTGTTGACATCAAAATGGAGCATTCGCGACAAGTCCTGTTCGTTTAAAGCCTGCTCAGTCAAGCCCAGTTCCTGCACAACATCCAGTAAAATGTTGCTGATCCCCGACAGCATCCTCCATCTTACAAAAGGGTCTTCCGGGCCATTTTCTCCGGCCAGATCCACCCACTTGTGGAACGAAGCAGTCCAGTCCGTATTTCCTTCCAGCAGCCGCTGCTTGAAATATTCGAGCAGTAATCCCGTAGACGCAAGCCGGATCTGCATTAGACCTTGCAACGGCTCCGGTTCAATCGTATTGACTTTTAACAGCTTTTCCATCCCGAGCCCCAGACTGTCGTAGGCAGACAGCCGCAAGCGGTTGAGGGTATAGTTCAGCTCATGCCAGTCTACAATATGGCTGCTGACAATGATGGATGTGGACAGCCCCAGACAAGTACCGCAGGCCTGCTGGATGGATTCCATCGTACCATGCACGAAGCGGTGTGTCTTCAGCCATTTGTCTTCACCGGGTACTGCTGACAAGCTGTCGAACTTGGGCTGAACGAAGCAGGCAATCGTTACGGGATCGAGATCGAATGCTTTGATTTCGGCCTTGTCACCAAGCAGCTCCTCCGAAATGTTGGCCACAGCATAACGGATCAATGTACGGTCTGAAGGGGTTTCGTAATTGCCCCAGGCTTCAATCCTGATAATTAAGGGCAATATCCGCTGTGAAGCCTGAAACGGCAATTGAATGGTATCGAATTCCTCCTGCAAAGCCCGGTAATCTATCTTCTCCGTACGTCTCAGAATGTCATGCAGCAGCAACTGCTGCAATTGGGGCAACGTACGGGGCAGCTTGTCGCGAAACCATTGCGTCTGGTAATTATATTCCTCCTCCGAAGAAATCTGCTCCAGTGCCATGGCTACAGAGGAACGGATTTTGTCCATTCCTTCGGTTTTTAACAAATAGTCGATGACGCAAGGATTTCTGATGGCCTGGTGGGCATAGTCAAATTCGTTATAACCCGTCAGCAAAATGACCTTGCAGCGTGGCCACCGGTCAACGATTTCCCGAATCAGCTCCATTCCATCCATTCCGGGCATGCAAATATCACTGAGCACAATATCGATCCTGAACGTGTTCAACCATTCTATCGCATGATCCGCCGAATGCACTTTTATAATTTCCAAATCGGCAAATTCAGCCTTTTGAAAAAATTCGTACAGCCCGTCCAAAATGACCGGTTCATCATCAACGATCATCATTCGCCGCATCGTCTGCTCCCCCCTTTCTCGGAATGTTGACTTTTACGCATAATCCGCCTAATGCGCTCCGTTCAACCTGCAGTCCGTAAGAAGGGCCAAACTTGATTCGCAGTCTTTGATTTACATTTAGCAATCCGGTTATCTCTCCTCTAGTAATTTCCTGCTGGGATAGCTGCTGCTGCAAACGGTACAGATCTTCTTCGGTCAATACATCGCCGTTATCTTCAATATGGATCGTAAGCATGTCATTCGTTTTTTCATATTTCATTCTAAGCAGGCCGCCGCTGGCCTTCTGCTGCAGACCGTGCTCGAACACATTTTCGAGTATTGGCTGCAGCAGCACCCGGGGAACAATAATGCTGCTGCAATCCTGGTCCATTTCATCAACCTCGGCCTGAATACGCGGCCCAAAACGGATTCTCTGAATGGCCAGGTAGACCAGCGCGTGGTCAAGTTCTTGCTTGAGCGTCACCTCTTGGGCAAAGTCTCGTGTCATGTATCGGAAATATTGCCCCAGATAGTCGGAGAACTCTTTAATCAGCTCCACATTTTCCACTTCTGCCATCTGCTTGATGCTGAACAGGCTGTTGTACAAAAAGTGAGGGGTGATCTGGGATTGTAGGTGCTTTAATTCCGCTTCCCCGGTGCGGATGCGCTGTACATAATTTTCTTCAATTAATGTGTGCAGACGCCGAAGCATGTCATTAAACCGCGCATACAAATATCCAAACTCATCCTTGCGGGAATGGGTGATATGCAGCCCTGTCTGTCCCTGCTCCGCCTTCTCAAACCCCCTAATCAGTATCGATATTGGACGGTGAATCGCTCTGAACGACCATACCGAGAACAATACAATAGTAATAAGCGACAGCAGCGTCAACAGCCACAGCAGACTCGTAAACACGCGGATCGGCTTCAGCAATACCGAATTGGGAATACTGGCGGTCAGCCTGAAATGATTGTTATGGTCATACAGTGAATAATGGAAAGAATCATCCTGACTGTAGCGCTGCACGCTGACTGTCTTTTCTTCAGATGGCCTTTCCGGGTTTGGAGATAGTTTGGGTGCAGGCCGTGATGTAGAAAGTACATATTCGTTATTGCTTCCGAACTCCAAGGTGATATTACTTCCCCCAGTCACGGCGTATTCCTTCAGCCGCAGCTCGAGCTCAGGTGTGGACAGCTTGATGCCCAGCAAAAAATTGGGCGGCACCTGGTTGTCCAGATTAAACGGACTTCGGCGCAGCACATACAACTCGTTCTGATACACTGAGACAGGACCGCCCAGATTGCCCATAGTGTCGGAGAGGCTCTGCCAATCCTCCTGAGTAACATCCCTGACGCCATCCTGAACACTGACTCTTTTATTGATCACGGGCAGAAAATAAACCACATCGGCGATGTAAGGACTGGTCTCCCTGATTTGCTTGAGTTTGGTGAAAATATTGTTCAGATTATTGTCCACCTCATATTGGTTCATAATCGGCAGCCGAGCGCTGAAGGAGGCTAATGTATCATCAATAGAATATTCCGCAACCAAACGCGTGATTCTTTGAAGCTCAAATTCAAGATGACTGTAGTAAAAGCGCAGCTTCGATTCATTCGCCCTTTCTACTTCCGCCCGCATTTGATTGGAACTGTAAAAAGTAATGGATATTCCAATAATATATAGCGGCAGCACAACCAGCAAAAAGGTAACCAGCAGCTTGTGAACGATGGAGTGGCGGTTCCAACGGAATACACTTGATTTCATTGAACAATATCCTTTGCAGTAAAGTGTGGAACATTTGCTCTCATAAACTTCAAAGAAGGAACCGTCACCGGCTCCCTCCCTGTCATAGTAACACTTTAACCTTTTACGCTGCCCACGACCATCCCATGCACAAAATATCTTTGTAAAAACGGGTAAATGGCCATAATTGGCAGAATGGATAGAAAGATTTGCGCAGCTTGCGTTGTTCGGTCCGAGACCTGGTTCAGCAAGGCCGCTTCTTCAAGCGTAACATTCTGCATCGAAGCCGTTACCTGTTGAAGAATCGACTGCAGATAAGTGGCCAATGGATAATGCTCCGGACTCCGCATAAAGATCATTCCGTCAAACCAGGCATTCCAGTGGCCAACCAATGCGAATAGCGTTACAGTTGCAATGCTGGGCAAGGAAACCGGAAGATATACGCTCCACAAAGTCCGCAGATGGCCGGCACCATCCATCCAGGCGGCTTCCTCCATTTCTTTCGGCAGCACTCTGAAAAAATTCAGCATCAGCAGCACATTGAAGATCGGCACCGCTCCGGGAAGAATAAGCGCCCAGACACTGTCCAGCAGATTCATCTCCTTGACAACCAAATAGCCGGGAATCAAGCCGCCGCTGAACAACATGGTGAACACAAAAATCCATGCATAAACTGTCCGCGAGCGGAACACCGCCGCTTCTTTCGACAACGGATAGGCAACCAGAACAGTAAATATCAAGTTAACGGACACGCCCAGTACCACTCTAAGAAGGCTGGTTCCGAAGGAACGTATGAACTGGGTATCCTCCAACATGTATTTATAAGAAGACAGTGTGAAGTCAACCGGCCAAAAAGTGACCTGTCCGGCGCTGACAGCCTCGCCTGAGCTGAAGGAAATCGCCAGTACATTGACTATTGGAAAAAGGCAAAGGACGGCAAGAAAAGAAAGAAAAACATAATTGAACCGGAGAAACCAGCGATATGGCTTGGATGTAAATTGCATAGGTTGTACTCCTTTCCCTAAAATATCCGATATTTAGCGAACCGGTAAGCCAAGAAATAGCCCAGTCCAATAAACACAAACGAAACGACGGATTTAATTAAGCCAAGGGCCGTGGACACCGAATACTGTGCTTCCTGCAAACCTATCCGGTATATCATCGTATCCAGAATGTCTCCTGAATCGTAAACGAGCGGATTATAGAGATTGAACACTTGATCAAAGCCCCCGTTCAGGACATTGCCCAAGCTGAGCGTCAGCATTAGAATCATAATTGGACGGATGCCAGGCAGCGTAATATGCCATGTCTGCTTCCATCTGCCGGCGCCGTCAATAATGGATGCTTCGTACAACGAGGTGTCAATACTGGTTAGGGCAGCTAAATAAATGATTGTTCCAAAACCGAATTCCTTCCATTGATCTGTAATGACCAAAATATATGGAAACCAGCTATTGTCGGCTAAAAACTGAATCGGCTGCAAGCCCATGGCCTTGAGCAGCATATTGACGATCCCGGAGCTGGGAGAAAGCACGTCAACAACAATGCCGCCAAGAATAACCCATGAGAAAAAGTGCGGCATATATATAATAGTCTGTATTGTACGCTTGAAACCGTTAACGCGGACTTCATTAAGCAGCAAGGCAGTGATTACCGGCACCGTCAATCCGGCTACGATTTTCATAACAGAAATAAATACGGTGTTCCATACAACCTTGCCGAAACCTGGCAACTCGAACAAGTAATGAAAATTGTCCAAACCGTTCCATGTCATATTTTTAAAGCCTGCTATCGGGGAAAAATCCTGAAACGCAATGACGAGTCCCGCCATCGGTACATAGCTGAAGATGATGATGACAATGAGTGCCGGCAATATCATGGCATGCAGCGGGATGTTACGGACAAACTTTTTGGTATTAAAGCGCATCGCTGTCTCCTCCTTATGTTGTAAATTATAGAACACCCCAAAGGGACGCTGACAGTGGAGCCTGTTGACTTTTGGTATCTTTTGTTGACCTATCCGCCGAGACCATTCAAGCCGCAATGAGATGTATCGGCAGACAAATAACGGGACGGCCGCATCGCCATTCTCATGACTATGGGCTGTCCCGTTATTCGTAGCCTAAAGACTTGATTAGTTGCCTTTTACCACATCATTCACTTCTTTAGTAATTTGATCCCCGCCAAGCTTTTTCCAGTCCTCTACAAATTTATCAAAGGCATCAATCGTTACGTTGCCATAGATAATTTTCATAAATGTTTCTGTGCGGAGCTTATCCAGGGTTGCCTGCTTGCTGTTCATCGTTTTGGTTGGTGCGTATATGAACTCGTTCATGACGATCAGGTCATTATCACGATAGTGCTTGATTACCCCCTGCGAGCTGAGCGGTCCAAAGATCCGTTCCATATTCCATTTGTCGAGATTGCCGCTTCGGTAATCCATGATATCCTTGTAGAACAATTTGGCCTCCAGCCCCATTTTGGAAGTATCCTTTGTTTTCAACGCCTGCTCCACTTCGTCCTGAGCCTTCACGTTTTTGTTCGGAGGCAGGTTGGAGACGGTTGCGTTTTGGAACCCGAGACCCGTCTCACCGTTCAGATAGCTGGCCCGTTCCTTGGTCGCTGACTCGCCGAACATTTTCTCAGCCTGAAAGTTAAGCAATTTGATTAAAGCCTCGGGATGCTCATACCCTTTGCGGATTGCGAATACACCGCCGATTCCCAGATGATTCTGTGTTTTGGCCGGCTGATTGTCAATGGATTGCACCGGATAAGGAACCCAGTTCACAGTTTTATCCTTCTTGATCATATTCATGACCTGGAAAGGGGCCCATTGCGGCAGGAACATGATCCCGGCTTTACCGGCGTTGACATCCTCCATAGCTTTGGCGAAATCCTTAACACCGAACTCAGGATCAAGGACGCCTTCCTTGTACAGGTGCTGCAGCTCGGCCAAGCCGGCCTTCACCTCAGGCTGGACCGTGCCGTTAACAATTTCACCCTTGTCATTTTTGATCCAGGTTTCCAGGTAAGCATGGTATCCGAGAAGGAAGGCGTTGATCGGCAGATCCTTGTTCATAAAGATACCGTAAGTGTCGTTTTTCCCATTGCCATCGGGATCTTTAAAGGTAAAATCCTCGGCAATCTTGATAATATCCTGCATCGACTTTGGCTCTGCCAGGCCGAGCTTGTCGAGCCAGTCCTTACGAATCCACACCATATCCGAGGAGTCAAGCGAACCGCCGAAGCTGGTCAGCGCATACAGCTTGCCATCTTTCGTAACTGGCTTTAGACCCGCACCGTCTTCTTCCTTGTAATACCCTTTGACCAGATCGGAAGCATATTTGTCAAAGTACGGGGTTAAATCCTCAAGCATACCCGCCTGATGCAGCTGCTCGAACTGCACCATATTGACCTTCAGAAGGTCGGGCAGGTCTCCACTCGCCATCGTAACATTCATTTTTTCATCATAATTGGCACCGGGGACGATCCAGTCGTAGGATACCTTGATGCCAAGCTCCTTCTCATAACCTCTAGTCCAGATATTGTTGGCAAATGTATCGCCTTTGGCCAGCGTCTCTTTGCCTGTCTCCGCCATCGTGGAACGAAGCTTGATCGGCGGGTCGTATTTGGTCAACGGACCTTCCTGTGTTTGCGCCGCATTTCCCGGTTTGGCAGACGTATTATTTTTGCCGCTGTTAGCACTGTTTCCACCGGAGCATGCGCTGAGAATCAGCGATAATACAATCGCTGTGGCCAGCACCGGCAACGCTTTATGCTTTTTTTTCATCTGATGAACCTCCCTTGTTATTTACAAAACCATTGTACAAAGAAAGCGTTAACACATTCGAGTGTTATCATTTTACTTTCTGTATCTTTTCTTTACTTATTGCTGATACATTTTAAATAAATATATAATTAACAAGGTCGAAGGCCTTCACTTCTAAAACGGGGCGGTATACTGTTAATCTGAAGAATAACATCGATACTAAATGCAATTAGTTAGTTTACGGGAAGCAGTAAGTTTTACGGAACACAGTAAGTCCTGCGGATTCAGTGAGTTTTACGATCGCACATAGCCCCGGCCCATTTGTCGTATTTCGTACCTTTAATCTTAAAAAAACGGAACTGCCCTTCCGCTAAGCTATAGCTTATGGGGCAGTTCCGTCGTTTGCATATATTCACCGTTACGCTTTCAAATTGAGCACAAGTACATTTACCGAATTGGCAGGCAAATTCAGGACGATGGCGTTGTTGCTCATAGATACCTCACGCTCTTGCGGTACAACGCGTTCATCGTTCTTCTTATTCACATTAGGTAGATGCACGAGCGAGGCATCGCCGGTTAAGGTGACCAGCTTCGCAGCTGTCTCTACTTGCAAGTCATGGAAGTTCAGTTGCGTCGTTTTGTCCACATTGTCAGCGTTAACGAGCTTCACATATACATGCTCTGCGCCCTTCGTGACCGAGTTGAAAATCTCTCTGTTGTAGGCCTCCAGCTTGTAATCCAAAATTTTGCTCATCGTCAGGCCATCCGTATAGGAACAGATCAGCCGGTCACCGGTACCGCCGCCGTAATTCAGCGTAATGGTGTAATCCGTGTGATCGGCAATCTTTTCAAAATTGGCTGCTCTCAAGTTGCCTGCTGCAGTGCTGGAAGAGTAGTCTCCCAAGGTGTAGGCTTCCACGCCCTGCTTGTACACCTTGACGCCCGTAGCGTTGCCGCCATAGCCGATGGCATATTCGATAACATCTTTGGTTGCAGGAACGATATCCGTTAGTCCCGCTCCCACGTAGAAGCCGTCTACACCGGCAAGCCTAGAAGCCACAACCTCCACTTTGTAATCGGTCCATTCGTCATTCAGGAGGTATAATCCATTTAGCCCGCCGGACTGGGCCTTAAGCACAAGCCCCTCTCCTGCCCGGACATCATAACCCACAGAACCGGGAATGACTTGCCATGCCGGGTTCAGCTGCTGCGTGAAATCCTGGTCCAAAAGCACGCTGCCATCCTTGTTGGAAATTACGGTCGCCCGCTTCACCACTACCTCGGCGTTGCCCGTCGCGATTTCGATTCCGCCGTGGGGAACAAGCTCGGCCGGCTTGCCGTTTCTGTACGTTGAAAACGAGGTTTTCAGCACCTTGTTGCCCACATGTTTAGCAAAAAGCTGCTGTACATAGTAGTTTGGCGTAAACCATACGGTTTCGTCGTCGAACCAAATGCAGTCCGGGGTCCATCTGTACGTTCCATCCGTCAGCACTTTATTGAAAAGCGGCGCGTAAGCCGCCAGTCGTACAACATCGGCGTTGTTCTCAAACCCGGTCATAACGGCCGCCTCTGCGACCGCACCGGCCAGCGTATTTTTATCCGTGGAAGCATATTCTCCCACAAATACCTTTGAGGTTTCTTTCCAGTTCACGCTTCCATCCGAATTTTCCGCCCGGTAGTAGTAATTGTAACGGTCCACATTGTTCAGTAAATACTCATTGGAGCGGTAGTAGTGCTCATCGGCGATGGTATCCATATAATTATGCTGTTTTTCGTACCAGGTGACGGTTTCTTCAATGACCTCATGCCCGTCGGCGAAAGCTACCTTGGCCGATCCCTGCAAATTGCCGCTTAGAAATTTCCAGCCCTGTTGATAGGCATCGTCATCCGCTTGAGCGCCGACGGTAGATATAATGTGCAGCTCATAACCCGGATAGTTTTGCGCCATATATTCGTCAATGGAGGTTTTGAAAACTTCAAAGTTAGCAAAGAACTCGGTGCCCCAGTTTTCGTTGCCCACGCCTAGATAACGCAGACCAAACGGCGCCTCATGGCCCATTTTTTTGCGCATGGCAGCCCATTCGTTCCCCGCAAAATCCGTGCTGATCGCAAAGTCGATTAAATCCGTAAAGTTCTTGATGTAATACTCTCTCAATTTGCCGCCGGCCGGATGGGCATAGTCTGAGCGGGCCTGGCAGAGTACGCCGCAAGCCATAACCGGAAGCGGAGTCGCGTTCAGGTCCTCGGCCAATTGGAAATATTCCATGTAGCCCAGACCCATCGTCATCATGTAGCCCCAGACATTATAGTTTTCCTTGCGAAGCTCGATGTCGCCCACGGAGTCCTTCCAGTCATATACATTCTCCCAAATGAAGGAGCCTTCGGAGATGCAGCCGCCCGGAAAACGCAAAAATTTCGGATGCATCTCCACAAGCGCGTTGACCAGATCTTTTCTTAACCGGTAGTTCGGGTTGCCCGAATAATTGGCATGTGCCGAAGCCGACTGTGCTTCTTCCTTCGCCCCCCAAACATCCTGCGGCATCAAGGAAACCATGTCAATGCAAATTTCACCGGCAAAAGTGAGCGCCAGCTGGCCCAGAACCGTGGCCGATCCCGTTAGTACCAGCTTCGGATCCACTCCGTACTTCTTCCATGTGCCGCCGCCTTCCACCTGCACGACTACCACGCTGCTTACGGCCTCACCGTCTGGCGCCTGCAATTGCACCGTAATAACGCCCGGCTCCTCGGCTTTAGCCCATATGGTGAAATCATATTTGGCACCTGTCTTGATCGCCATCGCACAGTGCTGATTGGAATCGGCAATACCTCTATTTCGAATCGTCGCCCCGTCTTCCACCTCCACATAATACGAATTGACGTCTTTGTCGCTGCACTTAAAAATTTCGTTAAGACCGCCGCTGTTTTGCGGGATCATCCGATCTACATCTCCGGACCAGGCGAATAATGGGTCCCGGTTTCGACCCGTGGAGCAGCCGCACTCTCCTGAAGCAAGCGAATAAGTGTCAAATGCGAAGGACTCAAATGAGCGGTTCTGCACCATTTCCGCGTAAATCCCGCCATCGGCTGCATTGTTGATATCCTCATAGAACAAGCCGTACAGCACTTCGCTTACGTCCAATACCTCCTTGTTCCCATACACATTCAGGGTGTACGGCGGGATCTTAGGGGGGACGACAGAAACTTCAAAGCTTTTCTGTACAGAGCAGGTTCCTTTGCTCAAAATAGCGGTTAGCGCAATCGCCTGCGCAGCGTCAATAGATTGTATCCGTCCCTCATCCGAGAGGACCTCCGGGTAGCTGGATTCCCAGGCCACTTTGACGGTTCCGCCCAGCAGAGCCGAAGGCAAAGAAAGGTCGTGAGCAACAACCCTTGTTGATAAAAACAGGTATTTGTCGACTGCAATCCTTACGATCTCTTCATCCGTCAATGAATCGCACATCACTTCGATCACTTGATCTGCGGATAACCCCGCTTTATATATTCTAAAATCCGAAATGGAACCGGCAAAATCGTCATCAGCCGCATACTGAGAACGACCGATAAAGTTGCTGCTGTAATTGGATGAATCGGTTAACGTGTCAAACCAACGACGAAGCTGGGCATAGCTGCCGCTGGAGGTCTGGCTGATGGAGCCGTCGGCGACCACTTCACCGTTCAAGTATACAACCGGACCTGCACTGCTTAACTTTCCGCCTTCTGTTCCGATGATGGACAGGGCAATATGCATCCACTCACCGGTGGCAAAGCCCCGTCCCGGATCGACGACCAGGTCCCCACCTGCAGACAGAGTTCCGCGCAATTGGCGGGTCAGGAACATCGCCGGTCCCGTCTCCCCATTGCCAAAATCAAAAATTCGCTCCCATACGCTTGTCCCCTTGCCGAAGTTCACCCAAGCGGTAACCGTTATTCCGGTGCTGTCGTTCACGCCGGCAAGTAGATCGGATGGCAACTGGATAAAAGATGAACCATTACGGCCCCCCGCAAAGGTAACAGCCGGTCTGCCGCTAACCAAAGAGACCTCAGGCGGCAGGCTACCAGCGCCCACCCCGTGGTTATTTTGACCTGAACTGTCTTTACCGATATTCTCTGGGTTATCAAACTTGTAATGGGCAATGATTTGCTCACGAAAAGTAGTCATATGCATTCTCCTATACGTAAATTCGAATGGTGAAGAACCCTGTAGCGACTCATACCATTAAAAAGTAGCACAACAATTGTTTTATGTAAATCTAAATATATTCAAATATATATAAAATTAAACGAGATAGTGAATGAAACTGTCACTTTGCTATAACAATAGTTAGCACACAGTTTTCGCGGCAGGAAAGCAAATAGCAGTCTTATACAACAAACTGCCTCTTGACTTCAAGTTAACTTTATACTCTACAATAAAATATAATAAACGCCTACACAGAGAGGAAGCTATGTATCGTGAGATATCGGAACCTTGGCAAATGGGGATTAAAAGTGAGTGAAATTGCTCTGGGAAGCTGGATGACCGATGTTCAGAGTGCGGAAGCGGTGGAAACCGCTAAGGCGAGCGTCAGACGCGCTTATGACCTTGGTGTTAATTTTTTTGACTGCGCCGATGCTTACAGCGGTGGACAGGCGGAGGTTTTTCTCGGCAAAATATTAAAGGAATTCGATCGAAGCTCGTTTGTCGTTTCCAGCAAAGTGTTTTTCCCAACCGGTAATGGCGCCAACGACAGGGGTCTTTCCCGAAAGCACATGATCGAGCAAATCGACAAGTCCCTTAAAAATCTGCAAGTGGACTATCTGGATATGTATTTTTGTCACAGATATGATGAGAGCACGCCTTTGGAAGAAACCCTGCAAACGCTGAGTGATTTGGTCGCTCAAGGCAAGGTGTTATATTACGGCGTCAGTGAATGGTCGCCAGTACAGCTCACGGAAGCGCTCTATCTCATCAAGGAAATGGGCCTTCGCCCGATGTCGGTCATTCAGCCGCAGTACAATATGATGGACAGATATATTGAGGATGAGATTATCGGAATATGCCAAAAGCATGGCTTAGGAATTGTTCCTTTCAGCCCGCTGGCACAAGGGCTCCTTACGGGGAAATATCGCAAAGGGCGTGCGATTCCCGAAGGATCACGAGCGACGCACCAAGCCGACAAGCAAATTAACAACCTCCTTACCGACGAGAATTTGAATAAGGTGGAAGAGTTGAACGAAATTGCGGAGAGCCTCAATACGAACCTTTCCGTCTTGGCACTGGCCTGGGCGCTACGAAACCCTCAAATCAGCAGCCTGATCACCGGCGCGTCCAGACCGGAGCAAATTGAAAACAACGTCGCTGCAAGCGGCCTTGAACTGCCGGAAGAGGTACTGGAGAAGATAGAACGTATTCTCGACTATAAACCGTTTGTTCGTAGAATAGGATAATGAAAAAAGGGCCTCCTGTCAGACTTTATCTGACAGGGGGCCCTTTAAGTGATAGGTCATATATAGCTCACTACAATCTGCTATTTGTTAAGATTTTTAAGCAACGCTATTGACCTATCCTAGTTGAGGAAGTCCATGAACTGCATAACGGAAAGCAACTGGTACAGGAACTGAGCAGCTTCCGCTCGTGTGGTCGAGCCCTGAGGTGGCTTTGCCTTGGTAACCTTGAAGAGCTCCAGAACGTGTCAGAGACATGATCACGTCTATGGCATAAGGGCTGCTTTTCTTGAAATCGCTAAAGGTGGGCAGCGACTGGAAGCTTCCTTGAACCATCAATCCTTTCGAGACTGCAATGCCCGGTAAATAACACATACTCATAATAAGAACCTGTATGAGTTCAAAAATTAAATAAAATAGTATAAAATTAGGAGAATATCTTAAATATACAATGAATTTAATCATAGTAGATAAGGTGGGAAAAAATGAAAATAATAGTTAAATACAGTTTGATTATTCTATTATTATGTGTCTCGTTAAGTTCTTTGCAGAAGATACAAGCAGATGGCTCAGAGATTCATGTTGTGCTAGACGGCATGGAGATTCAATTTGATGTCCCCCCTGTCCAGGTGAACGGATACACCTATATTCCTTTACGTTCAATACTGCAGACATTGGGGGCAAGTATACAATTTGATCCGCAAACCAATATTATCGTAATTCAGCATCAATCAAATGACATCATTTATGATGTAAACAGTAGTAAGGTTATTATTGATCATGAAACTTATTCCCTGACCCCCAAACCGATTGTTCGGGGAAACCGTACACTCGTCCCTCTACGATTCTTTAGCACCGCCTTTGGATATAGAACGGATTGGGATACAGAAAGCCGCACAGTCACTCTTAACACGGTTCTTCCAACGCAGCATGCCGATTCTTCCGAAGGATCTAAACCTGTAGTTCTTCTACCTCACACTTCCCAACAGCTCTCCCCAGAAAAGTTATCAGGCAATTTATTCGATGTTGATCTTGGACTCAGCATTGAGATCAGAAATTACGCAGTCGTTAATAACAAGTTATATACCTACCTGTATATTAGTAACTCAAGCAAAGACCATTCCTTATTCGTGTCCTTTGATCCAAGCAATAAGAAGGTGATATGGCAGCATAATGAAAAAAAGCCGGAAATGGTCCCATTTATTTCAGAGGATTGTACAACTGTAACCCCCATAACCACCATTGATTCTACTAGTGGACATGTATATACTCTTCCTAAATTTAGTCAGGACCAAGTATGTTTGAGACAGAATGCCGAAAAACTCCAACAACAAATACAGGGGCGCGAGAAATATCAATTTACTGAACTTGGGAGCGACCATGCTGTTTACCAAACCTACATCCAATTGGAAGATGGGTCTGTTCAAGATTTTGAGTTTCCTCCGCAAATGGGATATATTTTCTTTATCTTGGCACCTACTGACGGCAATTCTTCTATGGAAATATCAGGTAAATACAAAGCTTCAAAAGATAACTCATCTGCATTACCTTTTCACTTAACATATATGACTGATAAGCCAGTCGATTTTGGAAAATACAACTTAATTTATACTCTGTTACCTTCAGAATAATTGGATACGTTCCCGAAACAACCGGAGTGGACAGTCCTAATCAAAAATGGGATAGTCGCTTACCACATAAGTCGTCAAAATGAAAACCCACTGGTCCTTGAGACGTTTAGGAAGGCATTTGAAAAGTATAAAGACGTGACTGGATTGATCGTTCATAGCGATCAAGGACCAGTACAAGTCTCATGCTTATCATGACATGTTGCCACAGGTTGGCGCCAAATCAGCATGTCACGTTAGCACAACGTAATTTAAACAAGCTGACTCCGGTTGAATACCGAAGCCAGCTTGTTACCTAGGGCTTTTTCTAATGTCCACTAAATGGGGGCTTGACCGTTACTCTAACAAGAAGCTTTTTAACATGGTCCTTCATTACCGATCCGCTTCAATAAGAATACGGCTCTTTCGGCACGCTCCACTTTGAGCCTCCGGGATGCGGGCAGTCCTTCTCGGCTAGCTTTCCGCGGACCGCGACAAGGCAGCCGCAGTACATGCACGTCGTCTCGTACTCCAGCGATGAGCATGCCTGGCACGCAGTAAGCCGGGCTTCGTACGTGTTATCGTTGACAAAGACAAAGCCCTTACCCTCCATCGCGGCGAGCAGTCGGTCGATTTGTCCGCTCGTTACCCGGACGTCCGCCGAGCAGCCCTTGCAGCCATCATTCGTGCCCATGGCGCTAGAAGCGGAGCGTCAGCACCGTGACGGATATTGGCGGCAGCGTTGCGGACAGCCCTTCCGCGCTAATCTCCGTCACACCGTCAAACGGCTGCGGCGCTACCGTATCCGGCTGCTCGAACGTGTTGTGCGCGTTCATATCCGCATGGGTCAGCACTCGGCCGCTCACCTCCGATGTGCCCGTCAGACCGCGGAGCCGCAGCGCGATTAGCGCCTCGGAGTTCGGATCGACATTGCACAGGCTGATGTCGATCGTCCCATCGGCCCGCTTCGATGCCGATGCGCTCACCTGTGGAATCGCTTCGCCGCCCACGCTGTAATCACCGGTCTCGAGGTGAAGCGCAAGCGCTTCTGCGTCCTGGTGCACCTTAAACATTTCAAAAACATGATACGTTGGCGTCAACAGCATCTTCGCGCCTTCCGTCAGGATCATCGCCTGAAGCACGTTGACCGTCTGGGCGATGTTCGCCATGTGAACCCGATCGCAGTGCCGGTGGAATATGTGAAAATGCAGCCCCGCCACCAATGCGTCCCGGAGCGAGTTCTGCTGGTACAGGAAGCCCGGATTCGTGCCCGGCTCCACCTGGAACCAGGTACCCCACTCATCTACAATCAGACCGACCCGCTTCTTCGGGTCATACTGGTCCATGATCGCCGAGTGGCGCGTAATCAATTCGTCCATGTAAAGCGACATCTGCATCGTCTCGAACCACTCCGCTTCGTCGAAGCCGATGGCCGGACGTTTTACTTCAAAGCCTCCAGGCACTGTGTAATTGTGCAGGCTGAAGCCGTCCATGAGATGGCCCGCCTCCCGCATAACCGTCTCGGTCCAGCGATAATCGTTGGCGTTCGGGCCGCACGCAATTTTATATACCCGGTTCTCACCGTAATTCCGCACGTAAGTCTGGTACCGACGGTACTCATCAACGTAATATTCCGGGCGCATATTGCCGCCGCAGCCCCAGCTCTCGTTGCCGACTCCGAAATACTTCAGCTTCCACGGCTTCTCGCGACCGTTCTCCTTGCGCCAATTTGCCATTGGAGACTCGCCGTCGAAGGTCATATATTCAACCCACTCCTGCATCTCCTGGACCGAACCACTGCCGACGTTGCCGCAGATATACGGCTCTGTCCCAAGCAGTTCACACAGGTCAAAGAACTCGTGCGTGCCGAAGTGGTTGTTCTCCACGACGCCACCCCAGTGTGTGTTCACCATGCGCTTGCGCTGCTCCTTCGGACCAACGCCGTCTTTCCAGTGGTATTCGTCGGCGAAACAGCCGCCCGGCCACCGAAGCACCGGAATACTAAGGTTGCGCAGCGCTTCCAGCACATCGTTACGGATGCCCCGCGTATTTGGGATGGCCGAGTCCTCCCCTACCCAGATGCCTTCATAAATGCAGCGGCCAAGATGCTCGGCAAAATGTCCGTAAATATGACGGCTGATCGTGCCGGATGTTATATCGGTATTGATGGTAATCGTCGTATTCATTACAAGTCTCCCTTCTTTTAAATTACATCTTGCTCTTCTCTCTATAAACAGCAGCAGCCACCATACCCTCAAAGCTGACTTTATCGTTTATCCTTTGACAGCGCCCGCAATCATACTTTTTTGTACCTGTTTGCTAAGCAGTAAATAAATAATAATCGTCGGGATCGTGGAGATCATGAGGCCTGCTCCAATAATTCCCCATTGCGTAATGTAGGTTCCCACCATCGACATCATGCCGACCGTTAGTGTCTGATAAGCCGTGTTATTAATGAATGTTACCGCGAACATCAGCTCGTTCCAGGAAGAAAGGAACGTAAAGATCGCCACCGTTGCCAACGCAGGCTTAACAAGAGGCAATATAATATAAAAGAAAGTTCTGTAAATCCCGCATCCGTCAATGACCGCGGATTCCTCCATTTCACGGGGAACCCCCTTAAAAAAGCTGCCAAGAATAAACACAGCCAGAGGAATGCCAAATGCAACATAAGGGATAATCAGAGACCAATAGGTATTCAGCATTTTCAGGTTCTTCAGTACCATAAACAGGGGTAGCAGAGCTGCATGAATCGGTACCATCATACCGAGAAGAATAACCGTCATCGTAACATTGCTCAGTTTCCATTTCATTCTTGTGATGGCATAACCCGTCATTGAGGCAAGAATTAAAACAATGAAAATGGTTACAACGGTTACCCATACACTGTTTACAAAATAAGTTAAAACATTGCCGTCCGATAATGCCTTGGCATAGTTGCTCCAGAGAAACTTTTTAGGAAGCCCCAATACATCGCCGCTGAAAATCTCACCGTTGTCTTTCAGTGAGAAAAATGCCAGCCAGATGAGAGGATAAATCTGTATGATCGCTACAATAATTAAAAAGGCTTGCAACAGTATTTTACCAATGAAATTAGGTCTTTTTTGAATAGTTGCTTCTGCTGTACTCATTTTTCTCACCTCCTATTCGGTTTTAACAAATTTGTTGATAACGACTGTAAATACTAAACATTCCAATATAATAAAGACGGATAATGCACTACCATAACCATATCTGTAGGTATCAAAAATAGTCGTGTACATCAGCGTACTCGGTACTTCAGTGGAAAAGAATGGGCCGCCGCCTGTCAACACATACACCAGATCGAATACCTTAAGCGCACCGATCATGGAAAAGACGAGACACACTTTGAGAATCGGCTTCATTAGCGGAATAGTAATCGAGATGGCCGTCCGCACGGGAGAAGCTCCATCGATTTTTGCAGCTTCAAAAATATCCTGCGAAATCGACTTCGCTCCTGCATACATTAACAGCATATGATAACCGACATACTGCCACAGGGTCGGAATAAAGGAAGAAATCAGCGCTGTACTTTTCTGTCCAAGCCAATCTTGCGCCAAGCTTGAAAGACCGATGTCTTTGAGCAGCGTGTTCAAAAGGCCATAGTCCGCGTTGTAGATTTTAGACCAAAGCTGTGCGATCACGACGGTAGAAATCAAAACTGGGATAAAATATACGGTACGATAAAACCCTTCTCCCTTGATAGTGGATGCCAAAATGAGGGCAAGAATAAGAGAAACGGGCAACTGAATGAAAATGGACGCTGCTGCGAACAGCAAAGAATTTTTCATAGAACTTAAAGCTCGGTGACTGGTAAACATTTCAACATAATTCTGCAGACCGATAAAAGTGCCTTTTCCAACGCCATTCCAATCGAGCAAACTATAATAACTTGAGACGAAAATCGGAACCAAAACAATTGCGAAAAATATGATGAGTGTCGGAAGAACAAATATACATATGGCCGTCTTATTCGAAAATACGGAATTCATAATCGTCTCCTATCAAAGATGTGGCCAGGGGTTTCCCTAACCACATCTTTATTTCTGTTTATTTTTCTATCACAAGCTGAGTTCCGTAGCTTTAAGCTGTGCCATCTGTTTACAGAAATCCTGAGGAGTCATGTCGCCGGCTAAAAGCTGCGCGATCAAGTTTTTGTGCGTTTCTGCCGAATCTGCCGGGAGAATATTGTCCCACCAAGTAATAAACGAGGTCGCTGTGTTCATCAGATCTGCCGAAGATTTGTCAAGTTCTGACAGTTTCGAAGTATCAAGCCCCTCTGTTTTCCAGCAAGGAAGTCCTGCACCGGCGAGAAAACCCTGCGTACCGAGCTGCTCGCTTAAATACGTAAGAAATTCAACAGCTTCTTTCGGATGCTTGGTGGTGTTGCTGACATAGAAACCGTCCTGACCTCCACCGAAAAATTCGGTGTTCGTGCCTTTACCGTCTTCAAAAATTGGGAAAGGAATGACCTTAACCTTACCTTTGGTTTTCGATGACGGATCGTCGATGCCGGCATTTACCCAGTTCGCCTGGAACATCATGGCTGCATTTCCCGCATTGAATGCACCAAGCATTTCATCATAGCTCATACTGAACATACTGGAGTTGAAAGCGCCCGCTTTTGCCATTTCTTGCATTTTAGTGGCTGCAGCGACGAAGTCAGGCGAATCCCATTTGGATGGATCTTTAAATGCTGCCATTACCGCTTCATTACCAGCCTGACGCATCGCAACGATGTCATACCAGTACATACCAGGCCAGCGGTCCTTCTCTCCGATAACAGCTGGAGTAATGTTCGCTGCCTTCAACTTCGTTACTGCGTCAAGCAGTTCTGTATAGTTCGTCGGTAATTTGGCTCCCGCCTTATCGAACAGTTCCGTATTCACATAAAGGCTCGCAATATGTGTATAGACGGGCAATGTGTAAATTTTCCCATTTGTAGTGATGCCTTTCTCCATACCCGGGGCCATCTTCGCCTTGAGGTCGTCTGTTACATAGCTGGTGATATCAAGGACATTACCGGAATCGATATACGGTTGCATAAAGCTGCCGCCGCCCATGCCGTAAAATAAATCAGGTGCTTCATTTGCTGCAAGCGCTGTCTTAATTTTGGTTTTAAACTGCTCACCGGTCGTCCCTGTCCGTTCGACTTGGATGTTCGGATGATCGCTGTTCCATTTCTTGATGATTTCCGGCAATATTTTTGCCGATGGGTCCGTGTTGCCAACGGACTGATCCCAAAGCGTCAATTTAACCGTTCCGCCATCTCCTGATTTTTTTTCCCCAGATGAGGATGAATTGGAAGAGCATGCGGCCATGCTACCAACAAGGCCCAAGGCTAAAACTATACTAGCTGTCTTTTTTAGCAACGCTTTCATTTTCTAACCTCCCAATTGAATTGTTATTTTATTTCTACTCACATTGTAGGGTGAAAGCCCTTTCGGTTCCATTCAAAATACGTACATGCAATTTCAAAATTCGAACATCTCACTTCGATCATTTACTGCTTCTGTACTCGTTCACGGATCTGCCGATCGTTTTTTTGAAAAGAATGCTGAAATAGTGCGGATCGGCTATTCCTACTTTTTCACCGACCTGATACCCTTTTAAATCCGTCGTTTTCAGCAGAGTTTCCGCTCTTTTCATGCGTAAATTCGTAACATACTCCACAAAGGTCTGCCCGATTTCTTTCTTCATAAGCCTTCCTAAATGGCCCGGACTGACAAAGAACGCCGCTGCGGTGCTCGCGAGTCCCAACTCCGGATCACTCATATTATTTTCAAGATATTCTTTCACCTGACTGATCAGGTTGCCTTCTTTCGCCTGGTTTTTCGAACAGATCGCTCCCGAAAGAGATAGAACATAATTTTCCAATGTTTTCTTTAATTCCGGTAGATTATCTGCGGTAAGAATGGAAACCAGCGTTTCTTTATCAAAAATGAACTCATTTTCGATTTGCTGTTCGATCGCCGCATGCTGGCATTCGGTAATCACATCCATTGCCGCGATACGGAACTGTGACACACTGGAAAACGAAACGTCAAAGATACTGCTCACAATCTGAGACGCGCCCTCGGACGAACCGACACTGATATAGAATTGTAATTTCTGAAGAAGGTCTGAGCTTGAATGATATTGTTCCCCCTTGTTGTCAATAACATCTTCAAAGAACACGACCTGATTTTTTCCAACGAAGGCTTTGTATTGAAGTGCACGAGATGCTTCCTGATATCCCAGGTGTACCTCTTGTATATGTTCATGCTTCCGCCCGATACCGATGTTAATAAAGCAAGGGTAGGCGTTAATCAGATTTGCTTTCAGCAGCTCGCAATCGCTTACAAAATCTGAATCCTGGTTAAAGGAAATGATCACAATTTGGTTTCTGGTATCCAGCAAAACAATAACCTTCGAATCGGCTTGATAAAATGCTTCTATTTTATTCTTGCATTTCATTTTCAGTAAAATCATCTGCTCCTCTGTCTGCTCCGCGGAGGCCGAGGAAATCTCCATCACGGCGATTTGAAACAGGCCCACACCGAAGCACACCGGGATTTTGAAGTAATTCGCCTTTTCATGAATTTCTTCCATCGAAAGGGCACCCATTAACCATTGATTTAAAAATTTTTCCTTAAGAAATGGAAAGTTTCGCTCCAGCTCTTCCTTCAGCTTCTCCATTTCCTGATCGCGCGAACGTTCCTCGTAAATTTTACTCTTCACTTTGTCAGTCACACTGAGCAGCTCAGAGGCACGAATCGGTTTTAAAATAAAATCAATAACCCCCAGCTTTAAACTTCTACGTGCATACTCAAACTCATCATGACCGGTCACGACCACGATTTTGATATCCGGATGCTTTTCCAGAACCATACCGCTAAACTCAATGCCGTCCATAAACGGCATGCATATATCCGTAAAAATGATGTCCGGCTTTTCTTTATCGACCAATTCAAGCGCTTCCCCTGCATTGGAAGCTTCGCCTATAATCGTCATGCCTTGCTGTTCCCAGTCAATACGCAATCTGAGCAGATTCCGTATCAAATATTCATCATCAACAATTAAAACCTTAAGTTTTTCCATGATGCATCTTCTCCATTTGGTATAGTCAAGGTGATCGTCGTTCCCTTGCCCGGTTCGCTATCTATTTTGAAACGGTTTTTATCTTCATAAAAAATACGCATACGTTCCATAGTTCCCCATAAACCAACACTCTTGTTTTGACCTTTTTCTTCGGTAGACAGAATTTGCTGAATTTCTTCTTCCGACATACCGACACCGTCATCCGAAATGGATATTTGGACCCCGCCTTCTGTATGGTGCACACCGATCCATATCGTTCCACTAGTTCCTTTTTTGCGTATCCCATGGTAAAGCGAGTTCTCAACTAGCGGCTGCAATACTAACTTCATTATTGGGTAGTGACAACAGCTCTCGTCCACATCATACTGAACCTCGAACAGATCCTGGTAGCGCACTTTCTGGATTTTCAAATAATTTCTTACCATCTCTATTTCTTCACCGACGGTGATTACGTCTCGGCCTTTACTCACGCTCATGCGATAATAACTTCCCAATGCCTCGACCAGGTCGCATACCTGATCGTTTAAGCCGGACAAGGCTAACGATGTAATGGAGTCCAGCGTGTTATATAAAAAATGCGGTTTGATTTGTGCCTGCAGCGTACTCAGTTCCGCTTTGCGAATCGTATTCTGCTCTTCAATAATTCGCTTCAGCAGCTGATCGATTTGTTCGATCATATTGTTGTATCCAATAAACAGCTGTTCAAATTCAAAACTATTCGGTTCAACGCGAACCTTTTGCAAACTACCACTTTGCGTTTTTTTCATAGAGCGCAAGAGTTGAAGAATGGGATTAATAATACTGCGTGAAATAATAAATGAACTCACAAAGAAAACGGTTCCGATAATAATGAGCAGAATAAGTGCTAAAAGCATAAGCGACTTATTTTCGGAGTGGATGATATTGTACGGCGTTATACTCACAAATTTCCAATTCGATTTTCCGCCTGAAAGATAGGTTGCCGTATATTTCTGGGAGCCGGATTTCATGGTCAGGAAGCCTGAGCTGCTCTGCTGGAATTGTTGCTTCACCATATCTTTGTTATTTGTCAGCATCTGTTTAAACAACGCAACGCTTTTATCTTGTGTTGAACTGGCGGATATGATTTGATTATTTTCATCCAAAATAACAATTTGCAGCGAGTTTTGATTGGGCAGATTGGAATACGCTTGCGAGAGAGCGCTTTCCTTTATGTTAACGGCCATTACCCCCAGTGGGGATGTGTCGTCAATGTCCCGAATCATTCGGATCAACGATACGAAATTTTCTTTGGAGCCGTCTGAAAACGCGCCGCTTCCATTCAGCTTCAGAATGTACTTTCCTTTGTTGGATACCACTTGTTCATACCATGGAGCTTCCTCAACGTCCGCCTTCGTAAAGATGGGCGATTGCTGCGTTCCAACGGAAAAGCTATGACCGGAATTGTCGAAAATATAAACGGAATCGATCACCGGAACCGTCTGTATGAGGTTGTACAAATATTTGCTGACCTTCGACTGGGTTTGCAGGTTGGAATACACATTTCCTTGTCTTAGCAAGCTTTGCAGATTGTTATCCGAAAAAATCATTTTAGAATAGTTGTTTACGTTTTCCACCATTAAATCGACGTTTGTCTGTATGGAAGTAACCGTTTGAAGCGATACCTCATTGATTTTTTTCTGCGCCGAGTTCGTGGATATTTTATTCAACACCAAATAGCTGAAGCCCACCGTAAGCAAGATGACCAAAAAATAGGCAAACGGTATTTTTATAGACAATTTTTTCGGTTTGCTGTGAAAAAAGGATTTCATGCTTCTCATCGTTCGTACGATCATCGTCGCCCCTCCATTATTTGCCGAATCCATGATATAGTGTTACGACCGATAGCAAATTTGATTATACCATCTACTCAGGTTAGGTATCGTTGCATTCATCATAACCCAAATCATACCGTATAGCTTGGCCACTTGTGCTTGCGAGAACATAAAGTCGCCGAGCCTAACGAAAATGAAAAAGCCGCAAAAGATCGGGTGATCTTCTACGGCCTACCATATCATAAAAACATTAGTGTTATCGTGCCACACCCCGTTATATTAAGTCATCGAAATTGAATCGCTATTCGCTTTTGTACTCTTTGCTAGAAGCTTCTTCGTAAAATTCACATCAAAAAAATGAATGATGGGTCCCAGACCGAATGCGGACACGAGAGTTCCTAAACCGATAATGCCTCCTGACAGGAAGCAGATCAGCGCACAAAGAGCATCTGTAAACATTCGATGCCAAAAATAAGAGATTTTCGGGAAGTTATTTTTCATAATCAAAGACAGACTGTCATAGGGAGCTATTCCCACATTAGATGTCTGATACAAGGATACTCCAAAACTGCATACCACCACGCCGATCACCACGATGACCACCCGCTGCCAAAACAGCTGAGGTTCACCTAACAGATTTAGCCAGGTATTATGGAAGAAAGTAGCAATGTAGCCCAGAAGAATCGCATTGACGAAAGTCCCGGCTCCGATATACTTCCGTCCCATGAAAAATTCGATCACAAACAATACCAGGTTCAGCAAGATTAGAAAATTTGCATATGCGATGCCAGTGACCTCTGCAAGTGCCATCACCATGCCGCTGAAGGGATCATTCCCCATGCCAGACAGCTTAAAAATACTGATCCCCATACCCAGAAATACATTGCCGAAAACCATAATGATCAATCTTTTTGCATCTACTCTATGAATATATTTCTTCATATGGTCCATCCTATTTTCATATTTAGTTCTGCTTTTCATAAACAATTGACGTCATTATATCATAATTTCAATGGGTGGGGCGGTGCCTTCCTGGTCGGTTTCCGTGCCGAGGACATCAATCATCGTAATCTCGTTGACTTCCTTATCTGTTCCTATTGGGACGTGCAAATACACGTCCTTGCTGGTTTTCTTAAGCGAACGAAGGTGCATGAGAATTTCATTTTCAATACAACGAGCCGCAAATGTCACCAGCTTCGTGCCTTTGTTCGGCCGTTAGCTCTCGATAGCTTTGATTAATCCGATCGTCCCGATGGAGATCAAATCCTCTAAGTCCCACGCCGATGTTATCGAATCTTTTGACAATATGAACACGAAGCGATGTTAGACAGACAAAGAAAAAAGCCTCGAAAGCGAGACCTCGGGGGAATATTCCCAAAACTATCGTTCCCACGAAATATATGTTTACTGGAAATCATCTAATGTAATAGTCTAGCATAACCAGCTCGTATTGGCACGCACCCTCCCGAAAGGAAGTGATGCGTATGGATACATTCCATACGATCTGTTGTTTATTGCTTTCGAACTTTTACCATTTTGTTCCTTTCATTTCAACACTTCACCTTATAAAAACTCATGATACAACTTCATGAGCGTCCGCTCATTCCCCGCAAGTGTCGAGGCCGAATCTTCCGCGGATGACCTCCTGCTCCCGTTTCCTCGTGTGGTACCGTGAAAGCTACTACATCATGACGCATCGACTGAATACCCAACCGTTGAAGGAGATCCACATGTGTTTTTAACCGCTCGACTTCAGCCTTAAATTCGCTTAGGCCCGGTTGGTAGAAGTTGGCCGGCAATGAATAGTTGGACAGCACGAGACCGAGCTCAGTCGTCTTGTCTCTGACCTGGTCGGCCAACGCCGGATCGTCAACTAAAGAATATCCATAGGGAACAAGCTCCACATGCTCGCATTCATTCTCTTTAGCCCATTGCAGCACGTCGAGCACATTCATTCGGCCATCCCGCAGTTCGTTCACCATGCAATAGGTACTGATGCCAAGCTTCATGGCATTCACCTTCCATTCGTAGATTTGTGATCAGCCTTTTACAGCGCCGCCTACGATGCCCTTAATAATGAACCGCTGAACGAACACGTACAACAACGTAATCGGGAAGGCGATCATTACGGAGGCGGCAAACAACTGCTGCCAATCGGTTTGATATTGCATCCGGAAAGCCATCAGTCCTGTCGGCAAGGTGCGCATATCAGGTGATGGCAAATAGACAAGCGGATTGAAAAAGTCATTCCAGGAGTTGAGCGCAATGATTATGAAACAGGTCGACGTCACCGGAAGCGTAATCGGAAATACTACTGTCCAGAACAATCTAAATGATGAGCATCCATCTATGACTGCTGCCTCTTCTATCTCAAGCGGCACCGTTCGGAAAAATTGCAAATACAAAAAAATCGGCAGCGCCAAGCCGCCCGAAATTTGAATGATAGCCAGCCCGGCGTGTGTATTGAGCAAGGATAGCTCCCTAAGGACTAGAAAGGATTGGATGGTGCCGGCGAAACCGGGCAATATCAAACCCAGAAGAAAAAAGAGAAAAATCCAATCCGCTTTCCACGCCTTGCCATGGCGTAGCGCGTATCCAGCCAACATGCTTGCCAATAGCGTGACGGACGTCGTCATGACGAGCACCGTCAAGCTGTTTCCAAAATAATGGACGAGATTTCCCGTTTTGATCGCATCGACATAATTGTGCCAATGGTAGGTGTCGGGGAGCGCCAGCGGATTCAACGAGCCCGATGGATCCTGCAAGGATACGGTCGCAAGGACGAACAAGGGAGTCAGAACGAATACCAGCGCGCCAATGCCCACGAGGTAGGAGGCGGACAGCTTGATTATTTTCTTAGACGTCGCGTTCATCACTTAACCTCCAACCGGCTGAGCAGCCTGATCTGTACAAAGGTAACCATTAATATGAATATGGAAAGGACCATCGCCATCGCTGTCCCGTAGCCGGGCTGGGAGGTTTTGAACGCGAATTGGAAAATCAGCGTACCGAACACTTGTGTAGAGTTCGCCGGCCCCCCCTGCGTCATGACCCAAATATGTTCGAACTGTTTCAAATTGCCAATGACGGACAACACGGTATTAACCGTGATGGACGGAATCAGCAGTGGAAGCGTGATACGGAAGAAGCGCTGTCTTGCACCGGCACCGTCAATGCTGGCCGACTCGTAGATTTCCTGTGGGATGCTCTGCAGACCGGCCATATAGATCATCATGGAGTAACCGATGTATTGCCAAACGATGACGAATGCAATGGAGTAGATAGCCAGGTCGGTATGGCCAAGCCAATCCACGGCAGCCAACTGATCCAACCCAAGAAGATCGAAGAGCTTTGGTAGGAACCCGACGAAAGGAGAATACATGTAGCTCCAGATATAGCCGATAACGACTGTATTCAAAATGGCCGGGTAGAAGATAACCGCCCGCATCCAGTTGACGCCCTTCAGTTTCTGATCAAGCACGACGGCTAGCAGAATCGCCACAACGTGCTGGATGACCAAGACGAACACGGATAGAATGAGAATATTCCGCAATGCCGTCAGGAACAAAGGGTCTTTGAATACGTGAATAAAGTTATCCAGTCCGATCCAATTGGCGGAGAAGGAAAGTCCGCGCCAATCGGTGAAACCGTAATAGAATCCACTGAAAATAGGTGCTGCATAGAACAACAAAAACAACAGGAAGGCCGGTGCCAAAAACAGCAAATAAATTCGGACCGTAATGATTTTCATGTCTACCCCCACTCTCATTTGGGAATGGGCCGTGGAGCAGGGAAAGTCCCACTTGTCCGGACTTTCCCACCCATGGCTATTGCTTACTTTTTAAGATCTTTCTCTTGCGCTTGCTGCATTTCGGTCATCAGTGCGGCCGGAGAGCCGTTGCTCTTTAGCAGTATCTTCTGCAGAATCGGGAAGTAAGTCGGCTCTACAGAAGGCGTTAAGCTCGGGAAAATCGACGTCAAATTCGAATCGATCGTCTGGGTCAGTTCGCCGGAAATCGGATGATAGTTCGTGGAAGTCCCACCTTTAACTGTGACGGCGGATTTCGTCTCTTCCGACCACAGCTTCGCGTTTGTAGGATCGGATACAAACTCCATGAACAGCTTGACCTCTTCCGGATGCTTGCTCCAGGAAATACCCGTAAAGATATTATCGGAGACGAGGTTGACGATCAGCGGATCCGAGCCTTTATTCAGCGGGATCGGGAAAGCGCCAACTTGGAAATTCTTGAAATCCTCAGGGAATTGATCCAACGACCAGGTGCCCATCGGATACATAGCAGCCTTACCTTCCTTGAACACCTGAACGACCTGATCGTTGCCGAGACCGACGGAATTCTCCAGGAAGTAACCCTTGTTCACAAGCTCGATCAAAGGATCGAAGAAGTTGGCAAACTCCGGATCCGTCCACTTCTTCTCTCCGCTCGCCAGCTTATCGAAAATTTGCGGTTCCTTCCTCTGGTAATAGCCATAGTTGCTGCTGGAAAGGAACTGCGTAGCCCAGGCGTCTTTGCCGCCAGTGATGAACGGCGCCATACCGCTGGCTTTGATCTTCTCGCTCACACTCATCAGTTCTTCCCAGTTTTTAGGAACAGTTAAGTTCAGCTTCTTGAAGACATCTTTGTTGTAGAAGAACACGACCGCATAATAGTTGTAAGAGGCTCCATACGTTTTTCCGTCAACTGTACCGAGTTGAACAGCCGAATCCAGATAGTTTTTCAGCCACGGCTGACCCGTCATATCCATCAGCACGTTCTTTTGACTCGCGTATTCCCGAAGTTGGTTCGGAAACATCCATACGATGTCCATGTCGGCTTTGGAGACGATTCGGGTACGAATAATCTCCCGGTACTGGTCCGCAATGTAATCGTGTTCTATGGTAATGTATGGATACTTCTCTTGGAACTTCTTAATCACTTGTTTGCTGACCGGGTTCCATGTCGAAAGCTTCAGTGTTACCGGTTTCTTGCCACTTGCAGCAGTCTGGCTAGGATTTTCATTGGAGCTGGATGACGGCGATTCCGTGCTGTCCTTCGAGTTGTTGCCTCCGCAGGCCGAGACAACCATAGCGACGAGCAAAATGACGAGCAGAAATTTTAAGTTACCCCATGTCTTCATTCCAATAACCCTCCTATTTGCAAGTACATTCTTCACTTCAAAGCAAGTATATAAGTTCGTCGCCTATCTTCCTACGCACCAAAATTGTTATTACCCTATCATTTCTGTCATCTTTTCCGTCCGCAGATAAAAAAAGAGCACGAATTTGCTCATTCGTGCTCTTTTTTGTAATGGCATCGCTCCAATCTATTCTCGTATGCGGTTTTCCAGGCTTATAATCCCCGGAACTCCCTAGGCGTCATACCGGTATATTCCTTAAACAGCTTGCTGAAATAATGGGGGTTCAAGAATCCGACATCCTCCGAAATTTGATGCACCTTTCGATTCGTTTCCCTTAGCAGCCCCTTCGCATGATCCAGTCTTTTGGCATTCAAATAATCGTTGAAATTCATTCCGATTTCCTTGGCGAAAAGTCGGCTTAAATAGCTGGTGCTGACATGCACATGCCGTGCGCATTCCGACAGCGACAAATCCCGTTGAAAATTCTGATCGACGTATTCCTTGGCGAGCCGAACCGATTGATGACTGCTTACGTTCTGCTCAGCCAAGCCCATGACGGCTTCGTCGTATGCTTGCGTGATCGATTCCGGCCCGTGGTATATGCCGCTAGAGGAGCAAGTCAATGGGACGTGCAGCAAATTCATGACATTGCGCCGAACGTCCCCGAGCCAAGCATCCAAATCCATCAGGTCCCCTCCTGACCATGCAGGAGTCAGCCAGATCAGTTCCTCTCCGTTTCTGGCAGCCAGCACGCTGCCTTCCATATGAACCGCATAACCTGCAATCAAGGATTCGACGGAAGGAAATCGTGACGGTCCGGTTTTGCCCGCCACACCTGAAGACGGTTCCGAAGGTTCCGTGCGAAAGATCGCGATTCGAAATCCTCTATGCAAGCCTAATCTTTCCAAGGACCGTTGGACGTCCTTGCCTGCCTCTTCGCCGCCTGATACCGCGGCAAGCAATGAACTCCGCAGTTGTCTGGATGCTTGCCATTCATCCTGATCCGATGGTCGTTCCTTCGCTTTGAATCTCTCCAGAAGACGTTGCAAAGATGCCTCAATCTCCTCCCTGTCCATCGTCGGCTTATGTAAATAATCAACGACACCAAGGCGCAGTGCCTCCTGCACCTTGGGGAAATCGTTATAGCTGCTGATCACGATGATCTGGATATCGGCATAATGCTCTTTGATTCTTCGCACCAATTCAATCCCATCCATGACGGGCATCCGAATGTCAGTCATGACGATATCGAACGACTGGGTTTGCAGAAGCCTCCAAGCTTCTTCTCCGTTGGAAGCTTCCGCTTTCCAGAACACATCGTATGCTTCCCAATCGAGCATGTAGTGAAGCCCCATTCGAACGATCGATTCGTCCTCCACAACCATCATGTTCCGCATTCTTCCTACTCTCCTTCCTTAATAAGCGGTATGATCAGCTTGGCGGTCGTGCCTTTCCCGGGGACACTGTCCAATTCGAGCCCATACTGGAACCCGAATCGCAATCGAACCCGATCCCGAACATTGCGAATGCCGATATTCCTGGTCTTCTCATATTCCGTATCTGAGTTGATTTTTTGGAGCAGCTCTGGATCGATTCCTTGGCCGTCGTCTTGAATGACGATTTCTAGATGGCTTCCGTCCTTGACTTGCTTGCATCCGATTACGATTCTCATCTTATCGTCAATGTTCCCGCATCCGTGAAAAATCGCATTTTCTACCAATGGTTGGAGAATCATTGCCGGGATATGCGCCCCCATAACGCCGTCTTCCATCTCCCAATCAATCGTAAATTTGCCGGTATATCGCAAATCCATCAGCTGTAAATAATCTTTTAGAAATTCGATCTCCTCTTGAAGCGTGACCAGTTCCCGATCGAGCTGCATATTGGAGTTGATCAACCGACTCAGTGACCTTAGTAATGCAGCGATTTGATCCGATCGCTGCAGCATGGCCAACATCCGGATGGAATTGATCGTATTGTGCAGAAAATGCGGAGTGATTCTGGCCCGCATCGCGTTCAGCTCGGCCTCCCGCTTCTGCCGCTCCGATTCCCCAATGGAATGGACCAGCTCGTCAAGATACTTTACCATTCGATTGTAACTGAGCAACAATTGACCGAATTCGTCCTTGCGGCCATTGACGGGAGTATCGGGCAGGAGGAATTGGCCCCTCTCTATGCCACGCATGGAGCGGATCAGACTCTTTATCGGTTTCGCCAACCCCCTCGCGAGCAGCCAAGACAGCAAAACTGATGCGATGCAGATGAAGAAGACAACCAAGGTCGAAAATTTCTTAATGACTTCGCTTTCCTGCAAAAACTCCTTTCGATCAACCATCAGATAGGTTGTCCAGCCCGTATACTCATTATATTTCTTGACGCCTCTCCATGATTCTTGCATTCCGTTGATGGTCGCATCGACCGCAATCGGCACAATCTCGGAGTCAGCAGAGTCCGTTACTTTCGCCACTCCTAGAAGCTTGCCGGATTTCGACGGCTGGTTGGAATACACAAACCCGTAAGTCCCTGTTACCGTCACATGGACATTCTTATAACCAAGCGAGCGAACGGTTTTGTCGATAAATTCAGGCTTAACGTCAACGGCAATAACAGCTACAGGTTCATAATCACGGTTTACCAACATACGTGCAACGGTCAGCGTTTCGAATGGCTCGCCGTTGAATTGATTTTCCTTTCTCAAGCCGGAGATAACCAGGCCACCCTTCCGTTCGATTGCATTCTTAAACCAATGTTCTTCTCGTGGGTTGCTCGATTTGTCGATTGATTTCACCCCGTTAATCCGGTACCCGTAAACACTTCCATCTGTACCGTAGAACAGGATGGCTTCGATCATCGTATTAATGGATGGGTAAGACGTGATCAGTTCAATGAGCCGCTGCTGTTTGCCAAGCTCAGTCAGATCCCATTGCTCAGTTGGTGCGCTGGACGACCCGATGATATCAATCATTTCCTCCGTGGAGTAGGGAAGCGTGCTGAAATGATCAAACCCTTCGACTTGTGTCGCAATCGTATTATTGAGTTGACCAACGATAACCTGCAGGTCGTCGACGACTTTCCGTTCCAGCGACTCTACCGACTTCTGATAGGAGAGCCATCCTATCAACACGGTGGGTAGAATGCACAGCGTACAAAGTACGACAAGGAGCTTGGATTGATACGTCATGTTGTTCCAGACCCGTCGAATGCTTATACCCTCCTTCTGTTCCACTTCCTGACATGCCTGAAAAGATATATATTCGTCTATAACAAGTTGATACCCGTGATATTTATTTTTTGCTCTTTTTTTACCGTTAGCGAAAAGAACCCGCCTGGGCTAAAAGCCATGAAGCGGGTTCTTACATTCTCAGTTTCATCCTTTAACGGAAATCGGGTGGTATTCTTCTTTCGACGTCTGTTGCCATTGCCGTCTCTATAACGGCTCTGCGGACACCCCGACTACTTGATCATTGAACAGACTGGGACTTTTCTCCATTTTAAGCTGGACCCGGTCCACCGCATCGTCGGCTTCTGTGCCAAGGATATCGATCAACGTGATCTCGTTTTCGATACAACGAGCCGCAAAAGTAGCCAGCTTCGTCCCTTTGTTGGGACGGAAGCTTTCGATCGCCTTGATCAATCCGATCGTACCGGTCGAGATCAGGTCCTCCTGGTCTTCGCCAGTGTTATCGAATTTTTTGAGGTAATGGACACAAAACGATGTTACTTGCCCGCTTTGGACGACATGGGAAAGTAACTCATCTCAATTGGTGAGACTGGTTTTGGTTTCGGTTCTCCCATCCTTTTCTCTAATGAACCCTCCAGACCTTCATCCGAGCAGTCCCGTCGATATCTCCCCTCCTCCAGCTTCATGTCGATAAAATCAACGACCTGTTGCAGCGAGGCGATTTGGCTGACAATATTTTTCCGGTGGCTCCTTAAGAGTTCCACCAGTTCGGGATATTCCGCCGGATCGGTATCGGCGGAGACCACCAAAAAAGGCCGCATTTCCTCCAGCGGCATCCCCGTTTTTTTCAGGCATGCGATCAGCCGGATCGTATCGATGTCTTCCTGTCGATAGATGCGGTGCCCGTTGTCCTTCCGCTCTGCACGGGGCAAGAGCGCGATCTTCTCATAATAACGGATCGTATCCTCGGTAATTCCGGTTTGTTCGGCAGTTTGTTTTATCGTAAAGGTCTGTTCTTCCTTCATCCTGTTCCCTCCGTAGTTTGCTTTTTGTGCATTATACATCTTGGAGCTGGCTCCAAGTCAAGTCTCTTATTCTTAGGAATAGCGTTGTTTTCGCGCCTTGACTTGGAGTCGACTTCAAGTTATAGAATTTGCGCTATCAAGGCAAATATTCCGATATCAGGAGGAGATGCACAATGAAGAAGAACCCACGTGAGCATATCGCATTGATAACAGGCGCAAGCGCCGGAATCGGGTTGGAATTAACCCGGAAATTGCTGTCGGAAGACTGGCAAGTGGTTGCTTTGAACCGTTCCGACTTTCCAAAGGAGGATATGAGTATCCAAAATGCGGTCAAGGATGGATTACTTCGAATTTATAAAACATCTGATCTTTCCGATTATGTCAGCTTGAGACAAACTTTGGAAGAGATCAAAGACAAGGAGCAGCGGATCGATATTTTGTTCAATAACGCCGGAGGGTCGTTTCCCAAGCTGAGCTATTCGAAACAAGGACGCGAGAAGCATTATGAACTGTTGACGGTCGTTCCGTATATTATACTGATGGAGTTGAAGGAGCTCCTAAAAATCGGCAGCTTAAAAACAGTGATCAATACCTCATCCTCCGCGCAAAAATTCACGAAAGAGTTTACGATCGATATCCTGGAACGTCCCAAAACCTTCCGCAAACTAATTGGCCCTTACGCCATCTCAAAGCTAGCTCTTTCACTGTGGACTCAAGCCATCGCGCCGCAGCTTTCTGAGGACGACATCATGATCCGCAGCGTCGACCCAGATGGCAACAATACGCTAAAAAAAGGGAAAGCATCCGGATTACCCTTCTTGGTTGGAGTGTTAATGAAGCTATTTTTCCCGCCGCCTACTCACGGCGCCGACAAGCTGTATGAGGGGGCAATCGGGGAACACCGGAATAAGACCGGCGTGTTTTTGGTGAAAGGTCGGGTTGCGGAAATAAAATTTTTAGACCAGGCGCGAAACGTATTGGAAAGGATTCAAGCGATTTATGAACACGAATTTTTGCAACGGAATTCATAACTTACGGTGGGTTAAACCTATCCTTTGGCTCATCTGAAAGTCGGGCAACGACGTCAACAAAGAAAAATAGTCGACCAGGGATAACCCCCCTAGCGACTACTTTTCAAAATACTTTTGTCAACGGGAAATGTCTCTCAAGCAGTTTTTCAAACCAACATCAGTACACCTTGACTATCTAATTTTCGCCTAATCGCTAACCTTAATTCTTCCTAATAAGATAAGCCGATATTTTATATAATTCATATCTCATTATTTTTTCTTATAAAACTCATGATACAGCTTCATGAGCGCTCTCTTCTCAATCCGGGACACATAACTCCGGCTGATGCCGAGTTCCTTGGCGATCTCCCGCTGCGTCCGCTCTTCTCCCCCTTGCTCTAGTCCGAACCTTCCCTTTATTACTTCCTGCTCCCGTTCATCCAAAATATCCAGGTTACGATAAATTTTACTTTTCTCCATTTTAAGCTGGACCCGGTCCACGACATCGTCGGCTTCCGTTCCCAAAATATCAATCAACGTGATCTCGTTTCCTTCCTTATCCGTTCCAATCGGGTCATGTAATGATACATCTTTGCGGGTTTTCTTGAGCGATCTCAAATGCATGAGTATTTCGTTTTCAATACAACGAGCCGCAAAAGTCGCCAACTTCGTCCCTTTATTCGGGCGGAAGCTTTCGATGGCTTTGATCAATCCGATCGTACCGATCGAGATTAGGTCCTCCAGGTCCTCGCCGGTGTTGTCAAATTTTTTGACAATATGAGCCACCAGCCGCAGGTTATGCTCAACGAGCAGATTGCGGGAAACCGCGTCACCTTCAGCCATCCGCTGCAGATGCATCGTTTCCTCTTCCTCCGTTAGGGGCTGGGGAAACGCGTTATTTTTTACGTAGGAGACCAGCAGTGTCAGTTGCTTAATGAACAGCGCAATCGTGGAAAACAGTTCCATGAACATTACCCCCAAGTCCGAGGCCAAAGGGGGCGCACCCCGCTCCAGCGCACAATGAAGTTCAGTTCTACATTGTATGTGGGCGAAGACCCAGATGTGCCTGTACGGAAAAAAAGGAACCGTCTCCGAAATTTACGGCCTGACTCGGATTCAATTCCTAACAATAGCTACTCCTGCAATTTATAGATGAATTATTTTCCTCCCTTTACAAATACTACACTGCAACTGATTAAAGGAGGCAAATCTTCTATGTGTCAACGTTTCTCCGTGGCTGCCGAGTTGCAGGAGGTTCAGGAGTATTTTCAAATTGAACGGGTGTTGTACTATTATAAAAACCGTTTTAATATCAGCCCCACACAGCCGACGCCTGTCGTTCTTCAAGAAAACGGGGAGCGGATTCTCGATGAGTTTAGATGGGGGTTCGTTCCTTATTGGGGAAAAGATGCAATCAACGCAGATCTCCGAAATGTGCACCGGAATCCGACCTACCGCAGAATCGTGAATACGCAGCGGTGCATCATCCCGTGCAATGGATTTTATTATTGGAAAAGAGAAGGAAAAAAGGAGTACCCCGTCCGGGTGGTGCTGAAAAACCGGGGTATGTTCGGTGTAGCCGGTCTGTACGAAATTTGGCGGGATACTCGCGGCGAGCCGTTCCGCACCTGCACCCTCGTCATGACGGAGGCTAATCCGCTGATCGGCGAGTTCGAGAGCCGGATGCCGGCGATGTTATCCCCGGAGGACATGACCCGGTGGCTTGACGAGGAGACGAATGAGCTGGATGCGCTGGATCTGATTCTCCGGCCGCATGCGGCAGAAGAAATGCGAGCCTACGCGGTGACGCCGCTGATTGATAACAACCGGTATGACACGGACGAGTGTATTCGGGAAATGAATCTGGAGCTGGCCTGGGTGAAACGTTAAACGTACTGGCACTAGGGGCATGGTCGATGTTCCAGTGATAATAAACCAAGAAGCCTCCGTCCCGTTTACCAACCAGTCTTCTCATTTTCCATGCCTTCACCACACAAATAGCCCCCATCATATGCGATAGGGGCTTGGCTTCGTTCCATTTACTTAATTTCTTCCATAATACAGCTTCAAATTCGGAATATCCACTAGATACAAAATGTCGACGCCTTTAGGACTGCGGTCCACCGCGATTCTCTCAATCGGCTTGCCTGGGGCGAGCGAAGTTTCGGTCCAGCCTGCTCCGCCGTTATTCACAGCCATAAAAGCCCGGTCTGTGCCGCTTGATTTCACATAATAGATTCTTGCTTCCGTACCGGTCCATGTAACGTCAATGGCAGCTTTCGTTTCCGCCGCGTTATAAATGGTCTGAAGCTCCCAGCCTCCGGTACCATAGGTAGCCTGCTTCACGGTGAAGCTGGTACCACCTGCCTCGCGGTAGCGGTATGCGATGATGGGACGATTGGCGGAGTCAACAGTGAGTTTGGCGCTTTGAACGCCGGGGCCGCCGGGATCGGCGCCGCTTTGTACGTACGCTTCGCTTGGAGCCAAGGGCTGAACGATATCGGCGGTAGAGAGCGAGACAGGAGCAGAAACGGGTGTTCCATCCGCCTTGTAAAACTCCCCGGTAGACGGGCTGTATTTCAAATACGACAGCTCGTGACGCAGGGCACTTGCTGCAAATTGCGAC
This sequence comes from Paenibacillus puldeungensis, assembly GCF_042678945.1. Classification (NCBI taxonomy): domain Bacteria; kingdom Bacillati; phylum Bacillota; class Bacilli; order Caryophanales; family Paenibacillaceae; genus Paenibacillus; species Paenibacillus puldeungensis. Next base: position 76,584 of record NZ_JBHTLM010000007.1, read on the forward strand.
CATTCGAACAAAATGTGCAAATCGCCGTTGGCATCAAAGACCAAATCGTCAGGGTAAACGGATCGGTTCAGTGTGGAAGCTATGGTTGCAATCTTGCTCCAGCTGGAGTCGGCGTTATTCCAACGATACAGGACGCCCTCTCTTTTGCCGGCGGTATCCTTGCTGATGCGGACCAGCAAATAGAGGTCCCCGTTAGGGGCGGTTGTCAGAATCGGGTAGGTTACCTTTGCCGCAGTATCGGGCATATCCGCAGAATGATTTTGCGGGGCTCCACCCACCGTATCCGAACGAAAATACTGCCAATTGCTGTCGTGCATAGAAGCAAACACATGAAATCTTCCGCTTCCGTCTCTGGCAATCGATGGCTGGCTGTGACCGTTATCGTCCGTATATTCAGCAACCGCCGAACCATCCATGACCGGGATATTGCTCCAGGCCCCCATGCCGTCTCTTCTGGCGATATACACCTTATGTTTGCCCGCGATGCTTCCAGGCGCATTGTAGGCCATATAGGCATACTCATATCCTGTGCCATACGTATCGAGCGGTGACCACCATCCGGCCTGGTTGCTGGAGTCCATCGGGTAAGGAACTTCTTCAAGTGCAGCTGCGGCACTTCCCGTACCGGCTGGTAGCAGTGTCATCAATGCTAGAACAATGAGGCAGATCCTCCATCCTTTCATCCTTTTCAGATTGATCATCGTTACCGCGCCCCCCCAACTATAAAATTGAAAATCCAAATCAAGCGTATCACTTGCTTCTTGACCGAAGGTAGGATCAAAACACCGTATCTCATTGAACGGAAATGGGCATTTTTCTAGGCGATAGAACAATTCTTTTCATAGCACGCCGAAAACTACACCCCGAACCGAAGACAAGAAAATTTTCAATTTGGCCGTTCATACCAGTAGCCTGGGAATCCTTTTGTTAGACGCACGAGAGCCTCGAGGAAAAAATAGTCGCCCCAAATGACAAAATCATCCGCGGCAATCCCGCCCCTTACAAAATACGAACCGTGCCGCAGAAAGCCTTCCTCGGCTTTCTCGCCACCGCCGCCTGCAAAACAGCCGTCAACTAAAGCCGTCATAGATCGCTCGACGAATGAGTAGAAAAAGGTCCGATCGGGATCATCAGCCGATAAATGATCGATGATTTCCAAAATACCGCAAGCCGCGATGGAGGAGGCTGAGCTGTCCCGGGGTTCGCCGGCCGTTTGCGGCGCGTCAAAGTCCCAGTAGGCAACCTGGTCTGCGGGAAGATGGGCGATGAAGTACTTGGCCATTCTTTTTGCCGTATCCAAAAATGCCGGGTCCCTATAGTAGCGGTAAGCCAGCGCGAATCCATAAATTCCCCATGCCTGCCCCCGTGTCCAGGTGGAGCCGTCCCGGAAGCCTTGGTGCGTTCCGCCGCGGACGGAATCTCCCGTTTCAGGATCAAAATAAAAGGTGTGATACGAGGAGCCGTCGCCGCGGACCAGGAAACGTCTGCTTTTTTCGGCGTGAATCCGGGCGGCATCAGCATACTTGGAATCCCCGGTTTGCTCGGCAGCCCAGTACAGCAAGGGCAAGTTCATCAGGCAGTCGATAATGATGCGGCCGCCGTTCTCTGGATCGCCTTCGGGACCCCAGGCCTGAAGGATTTGAGCGGACGGCCGCCACCGTTTCATCAGCAGATCTGCGGCTTGCAGCGTTGCTTTCCTCGCGGCTTCATCCTGTTCCACGATCCACTGCGCCCCGGTAGACAACATGTACAGAAACCCGATATCGTGATGCTCCAGATGACTTTCTTTTTCCAGGCGGTCTATAAAGGAGTGAACGCTTGCGATAGCGGCTTGCCGGAACAAATCGTCGCGGCTGTATTCATAACTGAGCCATAAAATACCCGACCAAAAGCCTTCCGTCCAATCGGTATGATTCATAAGCTGATATTTCCCGTCGCCATGGCTTACATGCGGAAATTGCTGCTGAAAACGAGCTATATTAGCTTTGGTTGTGTTCAGCGTTTGTTCGATAATCTCGTTCCAATACATAAGGCCCTCCTAAATAAAATAGATGGATCGGCAGTTTACATGATGACGTCGACCTTGACGGATGAACGTTCGGAATAGGGCGGAATAACCGTACCCTGAATCGGCTCTCCGTCTACAATGATGCTTTTTACGCCTGTACTGACCTTGCTCTCGTTAGTGACAGTGATGTCATAGATGCAGCCCCGGAACCGCCGTTTCACCGTATACCCTTCCCAGCTTGCAGGAATGCAAGGGTTAACGGACAGGCCATTCAGCACCGGCTTAATGCCCAGCATGTATTGGGTGGCCGCTATATACATCCATGCAGCGGTTCCTGTCAGCCAGGAGACATTGGCAAGGCCAAACTTGTCGGATTCCGGACCGAACAAATTGGAGGCATACACATAGGGCTCTGCTTTGTAGCGCCATAGGCCCGCTTTGTCCATAGCTACATTCGGCAGCAACTGGCGGTAATATTTGTAGGCAAGATCCCCCCGTCCCAGCAAGCATTCGGCGATAATCGCCCAGGTGTTGGCATGACAAAATACCGCTCCGTTCTCTCCCGTCCCCTTGTTGTAATTGGTCAAGGGATCGGCGGGATCGGGAAATGTGGTGATCGAAGGGTGAATCTTTTTAATGCCGAGCTCCGTGTCGAGCATGTCGCGAACGCTGTTCATCGCCTGCAGGCCTTTATCCGGCTCCGCCATACCGGAAATAATCGCCCAGGTCTGGGCATTGAGCCAGATTTTGGCCTCATCATGCTCGTCGCTTCCCAGGAATCGGCCATCATCCATAATGGCGCGGCGGAACCAGCGTCCGTCCCAACCGATGCTGTTTACCAGCTTACGCTGTTCTTCGTACATCGCTTCATACTTTGCGACATCCTCCGGATGGCCTGACGCCATCGCAAGATCGACCATGCGCAGCAGCACCGTGCCAAGCTGCATCGCGGTCCAGATGCTTTCCCCACGCCCCTCGCGGCATACCCGGAACAGCTGGTCGTTCCAGTCCGAGCGCAGCATTAGCGGAAAGCCGTTTGGCCCGAGCTTTGACGCAGTAAAATCGATTGCAGCCTTCAAATGCTCATACACCGTGCCTTGGCCGCCATCATAATATGGCACCTGATCCCCTAAGAAGGCCGCATCGCCGGTTTCCGCAAGCAAATCCCAGGCCGCCAGCGCGGTCCATAAATGATCGTCGGAATGAACGGTCGTCACCGGCTCCCAGCCTTCGTTCGGGAAAAAATAATGGTTTACGTGTCCATCCCTGTACTGCTGGCCGAGCAGAAGCTGCAGCTTGCTTAAGGCCAGCCCGGCGTCAAACGGAACGACGGCCAAAATGTCCTGCGAGGTATCCCGGTAGCCTACGCCGCGGAATGTTCCGGTGGCATAGAAGGAAATGTTTCGTGAGAACAGGAAATTGCGGTGCGCCTGGTACGGGTTCCAGATGTTGATCATCCGCTCGGCGTCCGGGTCTGGCAACCTGCTTTCCCATACCCCCAGGTAGGCGTTCCAGTTTTCCTTCAGCGCCTGCAAGGAACGATCCACAAACCCGGCTTCCCGGGAGCGGGCTATCGCTTTCTCAACGCCAGCCTCATCTGCAGACGTACCGAGGAAAACATTAATTGTGCGACGTTCGTCCGGCTGCAGCGTAATGCTGAATTGCAATGCACCGCAAGGATCACCGCCCATCAGCGTCGATCCGGTGCAGCCACCGTTCTCAATCGCCGCCGGATTGGTCTCGCTGCGGTAGCTGCCGATGAATTCCTCGCGATCCCCATCGTAACCGCTGAGCGGTGCATCGGAAGCGAAATATACCAGCGGCGTTTCCTCCGGCTTTGGCTGGTTTTCGACGCCATATCGGTAAACGAGCGCCCCCGCCTTATGGTACCGGACCGATACCTGATGCTTGTTGTAGCACTGCCACTGCAGCTCGCGCATGAACTCCATCATCCCGAACTCGACATAGGCGTAAATGTTTAACTGTTTTGCCGTATTCCCCTCGTTTGACAAGGTCAAGTTCCAGATCAGCGAATTTTCATAAGGGCCAACAAAATACACCACTTTAGCGGCTATCTCGTCCCGCTTCGCCTCAAATCTCGTATACCCCATGCCGTGAGCGCTTTTCCACTCCTCCGGTTTGTTCATCGCCGGTTCGTTGGTGGGGCACCAATATGCCCCCGACTCCTTATTCTGCACGTAGAAATAGGGGCCCGAGCGGTCCATCGGCAGGTGAAAAAAACGGTATCGCGTGATGCGCCAAATTTGCGGTGACTTATAAAAAGCGACCCCGCCCCCGGCATGCGAAAGCATGGTATGGAAGGTGCCGTTGGACAGGTAGTTCATCCACGGTGTCGGCATGTCATGCCGTTTGAACTCCACTTCCCTCTCCGCGTCTCGGAAGGTGTAGTAGTTTTGCGGGTTATGATCGACCGTTTGGGCCTGGCTGCCGTTAGGCGTAGTGGACGGGGCATCAAACGTCTCACCGGACGGAACGTTGTTGCCGATGACGAGTGTCCCTGGCGGGTCGGCGTGTTTTGAATCGGCAGATGTCAATTCGATTCAGCTCCTTTTTCAAGCGTTTGAAAAAATAGACAACCTAAATCTGAGCAATCAGGCCAAGGCGTGAATCCGAATGGGCTCCAAGTAGAAAACTCATTTCGGTTCCACTTCATCCAGCGTTAAGCGGTACTCCAAGTCCTTCATATAAGCGCCGTCCGGATGGAGGAAGACTAATCCTAAGTTCAGGTTTTCACCCGTTCCACGTACAATCGCGATCAGCCGATTAATTCCGGCCGCAAGGGTAAGTTCCTTCTCGGGCTCTGGCACAAGCTTCCCGTTCAGATAAACTTCATATGTTGCGTCCGCGTGGATGCGCAGGCGTCCTCGGCGGATGTGTCCCTCCGCCCCAGTTCCTTCAGGCACCCCGACAAAGCAGCTGAAAAACCAGGGGTCATGCCCAGCGTTTGCGATGTGCAGCTTGCCGTCACCGGGGCGACGCTCTTTTTTCTGCATCCAGCCGTAGAGGCCCTCTCCCAAATTGTTTAGCGAAAATTCGGGATCAATGTAGTACGCCTTCATGGCATCGAAATCTACATGAGGTGGACAGGGCAATGCCATCATCGCCGGGGCGGCCCATTCTCCGTCGCCTTTCTCGCTTTCCAGCAAGCCGTCGTCAAAATCCGCACCAAGATTGGCGAGCAGGCGAGTGTATAAGCGGAGCGCCTTATCGCTGGCAGGTTCCGGCAGAAGCTGAGAGCAAAGAATGCTTCCAGCACCTGCCTTGAGCTGGACGAGAAATGCTCCAGCGGGCCGAGCTTTCCTGCGGTTTAGCTCCACCAGAGCCAAGCGGCTGTATTCCGCCGTATACCCATGTACGAAGTAGTCCTTCCACGCCGTTCCTTCTACGCTGGTGCACAAGGCATATGCGCCCGGCACCTCCAGCCGATGAGTGGCTAGGACCCGGTTTACCGCGTCCCGCGGCGACAGGAAGACCTTGTCGAAGCCGAACAGGTCGACCGGGCTTACGCCGCGGACGGCGGCGTGGGCGTAGTCCGCCGCCAAGTGATACGTCTCGTGCGGCAATACGCGCACGGGACGGTCCAGCAGGCGGGCGAGCGCCGCCTGCTGCGGGGCTTCCGCCGGCAGGACGAGCACGCGGCCGCCGGCTTCGGCATAGCGCCGGACGGCCTCGGCCGCCCCCGGCGCTTCGAGCATGGAGGCTTCGGCCACAAGGAGGCCGAAGTCCTCCAGAGCTGCGGCGCCATCCAGCGCGACATGCCGCAGAAGCAGGCGGCCGAGGAAGGACGCGGCCGCTCCGCCAGACTGCACCAGTGCCGCCGTCCCCAACGCTTTTGCCCTCGCTGCTACTAACCCCTCGGCACCCGCGGCCCGCCTAGCCTCATCGTCGACAACAAAGACCTCTCCGGCTCCAATCGGCAGCTCCTCCGTCCGGCCCGCGTAGGCAAGCAGGTTGCGCAGCAGCAAACACGCCTGCGGCACGTGGTCTATGTGGGCCATCATATCGAGCTGATTGGCCAAGAACATCCCGCCGCCGCTCCGGTATTCCAGCAGCGGCGACCATAGATCGCCGCCATCGCCGAAATCCCCGGCGCTGCATTCCAGCAGCAGCGTAAAATCGCCGAGGGCCGGCTTCTCAAAGGCTGCATGGATAATCGGCACCGGCCCATCTTCCCGCAGTTCCTCATGCCAGAACATCAAGTCATCCTCGCCAAGTCCGTTCAGCACCGGATGACTGTAATCGCCGACATGGGCGCGGAGAAATGGCCGGCGCGACAGCGTCAGCTTCCCTAGCGATAGCTGGTTCTGCTCCAGCAACAGCAACCAGCCCCCTCTGGCAACAAAGGCTTTCAGCTCCGCCTCCAGACTACCGTCCGTATCCTCCGTGTAACTGCCGATTACGAGCAAATGGTCGGTAGACAAATCGGCAAGTCTCTCCCGGTCCACCCATCCACAGTCAGGGACAAGCCGACGGATCACCTCATAATCCGTTTCCGTCCCCCAGTAGACGGTAGGACGCCCAATTTTTACAGGTTCACGCAGCAGGCTTGCGGCCATAAGCCTGTAAGTAAGCCGCAGCTCATGCATCCTCTTACTTCCGTGATACAGCGTCGCCGTCAGTTCCGCTGATCCTTCTGCTATAACAGGCTGCGGAATCCACGCGAGCCAAACGGTTTTACGTTCGGCGGGACCTTGACGAAAGGTAAAGGTTTGCTTTTGGATGACGCCTTCCTCTTGGCGTATCACGCATTCGACTGTGACCTCCTGGGCTGAAAGCGTATCGTTGTAAATATCAAAGCTGCGGGTGATAGGAGCATCGTCATAGAAACAGCGGTTATACTCAGCAGCAATGATCGTGGCTGGCTTAAACGCCTCCGCCATCACGGAAAAGGCAGGATTAGGCCTATACGGCGGATAGCCTTCTGGCAGCAGGCCATTGTTGATCGTCAGCGAATAGGCCGGGATCACCTTTGGCTTAACGCCCGGCACCCCAGGCTCCATAAGCGGAAGGATCACATCCCGATCAGGCATCGCCCGCATGAAGTAGTGAGCAAAATTAAATGTCGAAATGCCGGATACGCCATGACGCCGCGCATATTCCACAAACAGTCTCTCCTTCTGTGCCAGCCCCGCTGTGCTTTCGTCCGTGTCCCTGTAAGCCCGAAGTCCAACATACATGCTGCTGTTTTGCGGGCAGATGTACCACCAACCGCCGTGTTCTCCAAAGGTCAAGGGAACACTTCTATCCCACTGATCGATCGTTCCGTCGATATTGTAATGGCGGCTTTCCACCTCCGTACGCGCTTTAGACACCAGCCGATTGTCTCCTTCAGCAATAATCGGCCGTGAAGCGTCGAGCTCCCGGATGGCTGTCATCAGCTCGGGAATATGTTCTTTGTAGCCATTTCGCCCGTCCACCCAGCGCATCTCGTTTTGCAAGCTCCACATGATGACCGATGGGTGGTTTTTGTCGCGCTGGACGAGCCGCCGCACATGCATTCGGCAGTTCTCCAGAAAAGCGGGATGATCGGCCAGCATCGACTTGCTCGACCCGTAAATAGCCGTTTCATCCACGATCAGCATGCCTTCCTCGTCGGCAATACGCACATAGTCCGCCGGATAAGGCTCGGCGTGCAGCCGGATGCTGTTCACCCCAACCGAACGGCACATTCTGTACCAGTTACGGACATAGGCCTCAGTTTGCTGTATCCCGCCCTGAAAATGCCATGAATCACCGTGCAGCTTGACTGGAATGCCGTTTAACCGAAATTCAGAGCCTTCGCACCAAAATTCCCGAAAGCCGAATACCTCCTCCCGCCGGTCAATGAACTGTTCTCCGGCAAGCAATTCCAACTCCGCCCGGTACAAAAAAGGAAAATCGGGGCTCCACAGCTTGGCATCTTTCCAATCCAGCGTAATAAAAGACTGGTAAACCTCACCACCCCGTTCGTTCTCACAAAGTCTTAACCACTCCACCTCCCCGGGAGGAATTGACTCAACTGGCTGCTCAAAAGCCAGCACAGGCATAACCTCCGGACGAAGCTTGGAGGATTCCGTAGCTTCCATGGGTAGGTCCCCCGCGGCCTTCGGGTCTGTCGTCCCCGAATTCTTGGCGAAGCACCCCACCTCCGTCTTTAGAACCCCACGCTCATTTACATCCCGCCTGCGCACCCCTTCTTCCCGCACCTTTAACCTTACGCGAAGCGGGCCATCCGCCCTCACATTAGCCCATTCCGCCGCACCGACAATGACCCGGGCCTCAAGCCGCCCTTCCCGGACTGACGTACGAAAAGCAACATCCTCCAGCGCCAGCAGCGGATAGCTCTCCAAGTAAACATCCTGCCATATTCCCCGGCATACGCCGCCGAACCAGGAGCCGACAAGCCCGGTTGTTTTTTGCGTGCCGGAAGGAAGCTTCACTTTATCAAAACTGCCGCAAACGACATGCAGCTCATGCTCTCGCCCGGCCAGTACTGAAGAGGTAATGTCGAGTCTCAGCGGCAGGTAGCCATCTTCCCATACCGCGATTTCTTTTCGGTCCAAATAAATGACGGCCTTCTGCATGATTCCGTCCAGCCGCAGCACGATTCGCTGTCCGGCCATTTTTTCGGGAACTCGAAAGTTGCGGTGCAGCACACCCGCCTCAGCTGTGTCCCATTCCTTCGGATAACCGAAAATATCCATCGGCATGAAGCCATACTCCGGGATTTCTCCGAAGCGTTTGCCATTCGCTTGCTCATACGTTCGCCTCCAACTGGAGGGAACCTGTATTTTCTGCGCTTCAAACACAATTTTCTCCGGTAGCGTTCGGCATTGCGGCTGGTCATTTAGGGGCATAAAATCCCATTCCCCGTTCAGACATAACGAATGACGCATCTTTTCCCCTCCTTCTCAAGGCGAAAGGACGCTCCAAGCACAAGCTCCAGCTTTCGCCAAATCTCCTGTCCTGCAGGGGCGTCCTTCCACTTGATAAAATGCGGCTCCATCACCTCTGCCCAGCGCTCCGGCCGAAGCGACGTGCTGAGCTTTCCCTCATAAGGTGCGGGCTCCAGTGTGGTCGGTTGCTCCGCATAAAAAAACAGCACATTCTCATGCAATCCGATGATGCCGTATTTATCGCCGTCGCCGGGCTTTTCTTCCTGATACTGATAGTGATAATACACGTAACTTGCTACCATCTCCGGCTTCAACAGCGCGATTCTTCCGTATGGCTCGCCGCTGTCGTTCTTACGCTGCCAATGCCGCAGCGAAACAGGATGCTGATAATGAAAAATATCCATCATCGGCGCCCATCGCCGCCCCCGTTCCACTCCGGGCCACATGGACAGCCGCTCGCCTCCCGTGGTCAACAGGCTTCCCGGCAAAACCGGCTCCCCCAAACATTCGTAATAGATATACAACTGCGGGCCACAGGCAAATAAGCTCAGATGATCAACCTGCAACCGTTCCATGGCTTCGGCAACCGACTGTGAAACCGTGGGCTCACGGAAAAAGTCAGAAAACTCAACCTCTTCCATCCATTCAGCCCTATATAAACAGCGCTCCACTCGCGCACCTCCACATCTAGGTCTTTCCTACTCAAGCTCCCGCATACGTGCCTGCCATCCTGTTAACGATCCAAATCTGCTTGGCAGGTGGCGCAAACCAGGCTAAACTCTGTAGTTCAAATGAACCGCAGCAGTTATGATTAAGCTCTATCAAGGGGCGAAAGCACCCGTCCACCCCTTAAATAGAGCCCCGTTTATCACTTAAGACCGTACCGTAAATCGAATATTATCAAACAGCATGTAGTCAAATCCGCTGACATAAAATCCGACTTTGCCGGACGGTCGGTGGCCAGGATCGCTACCGGAAAGCTTAAGCGAACCGTCCACATAAACCGCAACATCCCCCCCTTTAACAACCACCTTCACCGCATACTCCGTATTCGGTTTCAGATGATGCTCCGGAAGGACGGACTCCTTGATTTTCTGCCACTTTGTATCGTACAGAATCCAGTCGGATGTCCCGTCGGACCGGGTTCGGTAGCCGATGCGGGTCGAGCCAGTGGCATCCTGTCGATCAAAAATATATAGAATACCGTCGTTTGGCATGCTAGGCGGAGTTTTCAACGTAAACTCCATCTCATAGGACTCGAAGGTACGGTCCAATAATCCGGTGGCTCCGTTTACAATTTTGTAGCGGTGATTGCCGTCCGGGTCGGCCACAATGCTGCGGTTCGGATCCACCGGCCAGCCGTTGCCGCCTTTTTCAAAGTCCGTCTCATGAACGACGTTCGAAACGGTGACTGAGATGTCCGCTTTAATAAGCGGATTTACCGTCGACAAGGCTGTTATGACGGTTTCCCCTTCGTAAACCGCTCGTATGACGCCCATTTCATCGACGGATGCAACCGCCGGATTTGCCGATTTCCAGGTGACGCCCGTTTCAGACGTATCGGTAGGATCGAAAGTAAGCTGCATCTGCCGCTGATCTCCGGGAGCCAGCCTTACCGCACTTTCTGCTGGAATAATACCGGCCAACTTCGTGGTTAGTTCCTTGAACTGAATGTCGTCAAACAGCATATGGGGGACACCAGCCACATAGAAGCCAACCTTACCGGACGCATTGTGCCCCGGGTCGTTCCCTTTCAGCCTGAACTCCCCGTTCAGATAGACGCTGATGTCCCCGCCTTTGACGAGCATTTTGACCGTGTATTCCGTATTTGGCTGCATATCGCGGCCCGGCAGTTTCACCTCTTTCAGCACCGTCCAAGCGGGATTGTATAGCAGCCAGGCGGAGGTGCCATCTGTTCGGCTTTTATAGCCGATTCGGGTGGAGGTGCTCCCGGCTTGGCGGTCAAAAATGTACAGAGTCGCCCCATCCATCGATTCCGGCGTCTTCAATTTGAAGCTGAGCTCATAGTCCGAGAACGTCTTGGGGCTAAGCGTTGAGGCCCCGTTCAACAGCTTATACCAGCGGTTAACGCCCTCTTTCACGATGCTGCGGTTCGCGTCCTGCGGCCAGCCGTTCGCCCCCGATTCAAAATCAGTGAAATCCATGACACCGTCCCCGGTCTCAACCATGACGTTGACCGAAGCCTTCAGCTGCGGATTTTCGGCCGAAGCCACCGTAATGACCGTTTGGCCTACGGTCCGCCCGGTGACGACACCGGCGTTATCAACTGTGGCAACGTCCGGATTACCGGAGGTAAAAATCAGACCCGGATTATCCGCATTCCACGGCAGCACCGCCGTCTGCAGCTTCACTGTCTTGAACCGATCTACCGTGATATTGTCGTTGTAAACCGCTACGCCCTGTACGGGAATACTGTCAGGACCGTAGGTCGTACCTGCCTTGCCTGCGATACCTATATCGTGAAACGGAATATTTGGAAAGCCGGGAATCTCCTCGAATACTCTAGCATCCAGACGCAGCGACAGGTCGCCTCCCGCCAGATCCGTAAAGCCGGGATCCTCGTTCGTCACCCAGTTGCCGCCATACTGCACCAACCCGAATTTGTCGTATGCTCCATACACATTGGTCGTCACACTACGGGGAACCGTCGGGTTGTATACAACATTGCCCTTAAACGTGTTGGTATCGGGATAATAGCGATTTTCCGTAAAAAAGTTCGCAAGCTCCGGATACTTCTCCAGATAAGGGGTTCCGACGAAGTTGTTGTTCGCCGCAAACAACGCCTGCCATTTCGGCATGTAGTTTTTCGGTATTTGATTGTCCGGACCGTCGCCGAGAAACATATCCGCATAATCATAAGGGACCTTGCTGTCCACAAAGATATTGTTGCGGGTCAAAATATGGGCGCCGCCGTTATTTTTAATCGCGGAATTGCCCATTTTGTAAAAAATATTCTCATCGATCTTAAGCCCCATCGTGAAATTGTCGGGGTATACCCCTTCTACTCCGGCTTTGCTTTCGCCAATGTTATGGAAGTAATTCCGCCGAATGACGGTCCCCCGCTGCTGCGGTGTTTCGCCTGCGTTCATGTAGATCGCGCCGAGATCGGAGAATGTTTTGCACACATCATAAATTTCGTTATATTCCAGGACATGATCGTTTCCGAAGACCAGCACGCCGGGATGAGGCGCATCATGCAGCTCGTTGTTCAGCATTTGGTTGCCAACGCCTGACAGCAGGACACCAGGATTATAGGCCTTATGATAATAGGCAAAATCGTGGATATGCGAATTTTTCATCACGTTTCTCCCCGGTGCGAGCGTCTCTTTGTCCCCCCCTGTCAGCGTAACGGCAGTGCCTCCAATATGATGGATGTGCGTATTCATGATGGCATGGTCCGTTCCCGGCACGCCTTGAAAGTCGTTGTAATAAAATCGGCTTTGGGTATTGATCAGCACGCCGCTGTTTGTGAAGTTGCGAATCTCGCTCTTCAGTACGCGCATATGACTGCCGCCCATAAACACCACTGCTGAATCGCGGCCGTTCTCCAAAGTCAGCTCGGAGAAGTCAATGTACGAAGCGTTCAGCGCATTAATCATCGGCATTTTCAGCATCGTCACTTCGATGTCAGCGTCGGTCCTCGTAAATTCGGCGTTAGGCAAAAAATAGAGCTTGCCGGCCTTGCGGTCGATATAATACTCGCCGGGCATATCGATTTCCTCGAGCAAATTTTGCGCGAAGTGGAAATCCGGATACCAGTTTTTGAATATGCCGCTCATTTCCCCGTAGCGAAGGGTGATGCTCCTGGAGGTCGTGTCAATCGAGGCAATTTTGTTGTACGACCATTCCCAGCTGTAGCCGAAAATACCGTCCAGCCAAATGTCATCCGCCTGTGTCCAATACTTTGGACGATCATAAGTATACGTAAAGGTGCCGCCTCGCTTATGCACTTCCCCGTTCGGATCTTTCCGGGTCGGACCGGGGTCAAGAATTTCATCCATCTGCACGGTGCCTGCATTCGGCCAACGAGCCAGCGTCATGCCCTGTCCGTTGACATAAAGCTCCATTGGCGGAACCTCGCTCAAGTCATTGGCCAGATAATAGCCGTGGCGGCTTAATACCCCGTAGTCGGTAATACCCAGCGCCGCGAGGTCAGCCACCAGCACTTTCTTTCTGGCCTCGGGGCTGATGATACGACTTAACACCGCTTCGTCCGTAATCGGAACGAAGGCGGATTTCTTAAGCTGCTTGGAGCCGGACAAAACAACCTTTTCGCCCGGATAAGCCGTATAGGTGATCGGTTTGCCAGCTTCGCCCGAATCCTCCTCCCGCAGATCAAAGCTTGCTGTACGCTCGTAGCGGCCTCCCCGCAAATACACCGTTACACCACCTCGAGGAAGACCTTTCTTTGCTTTCAGCTTGCGAACAGCATCGCGGGCTTTTTCCAGCGTTTGAAACGGAGACTTCAACGTGCCTTTGTTAGTATCGCTTCCATTGGTTGCTACATAAAAGGTCGCCCCTGAAGCTTTGAGGAGATGGCTATCCTCCTCGGACCCTGAAGCCAGAGCTGGCGGAGCAGGATTCAACGTGAACAGCAGACTTGCAATGAGCAGCGCAAGCAAACTTCTTTTCACTAATTCTCCACTTCCTTTCAGCATGAAATAATGAAGGCCCCGCCAAAGTCATATGTTCAGCGAGGCCGTCCAAGCAGCAGGTTACTTCCAACTAACTAAGCCTATCCGTTTCAAACATCGCCACCCTACTTCTTCAATCCTTTATCCTTTAAAAATTGTTCAAACTGTTTCGTTACCTCCGCCACGTATTTATCCTCGCCCGCTTCCTTCAGCTTGCCGTAAAGAACAGGCCATGTCTCTTCAAAATCAAGCGTGCCACTGACGAGCCCACGTTTGTATTCGCCCCACACGGCATTCAGGTTGGCGATTTCCGTGCTGACCGGTTCGGAATTGAACTTGAAGGCCCCAATCGGATTGATTTCCGCACTGGTATTAATTTTTTTCGTTTCCTCCCATACATTTTCCGGCTGTCCTTCCTTGAGGTAGGAGTTAAATACGCTGCCAAAAACCCAGTCCACGTTCGGGCGGTAACGCGTATCCGCCATCGGTTTGATGTAATCTCCGGATAGCTTCTCGTAGTGAACGCCTGCCAGACCGTTGCAGAGCAGGTTATACAGCTGCTTGTCGGTGTTGACCAGATTCAGCAGCAGCATCGCCCGTTCCGGATTCGGAGAGGTGCGGCTTATGGATTGATTGGTTGTGGCCGAATAACCGTTAGTGAACCAATCGCTAAGCGGGATGATGATGACATCGTTGTTGCCGTTTTTAGCTTTAACCTCCGCCTCAACTCCCGGCTTCAGCGTCACGTCAAAGGTTACGGCAATTTGCCCTTTGGATTCATAGTCGGTAGCTTTCTCCGTAGCTGCGTCTTTGTGAATATATCCTTCCTTGTACCATTTGGAGGCCAGGCGGAAGTTGTTCAATTCCTCGTCAGGGTAGCGGTAAAGCTTATAGGTCGGATCATTCGTCTTGATATAGAAATGGTCGTCAAGTCCAGGAACAACCCAGTACTGGTCGTCATGCGCCTGCGGATTGAGGAAATTATTTCCAAAAATGCCGATTGGAATAATGTCAGGCTCGTTTTGCTTGATTTGTGCCAGGAACGGTTCGATATCCTCGAGTTTTTTTACAGCCTTAGGGTCCAGCTTGTATTTGTCGGCAAATCGTTTCTGTACGATAAATCCGTATCTCGAGCCATTGATTTGCTGATTCGGGATGCCGTAGATTTTCCCATCGACGGAAAGTCCATCCCACATCACCTGTGGTACCTCTTTCTTCAGCTCCGGTGCGTATTTATCGAGCAATTCGTCCATCGGTTGGATCGCTCCTTTGCGCACCAGCTCCTCCGGCTTCAGCATATAACCGGTCCAGAGAATGTCGAATTTTTCGCCCGCCGCCAGCACCGTATTCATCTTCTGCACATAATCGCCAATGACGAGCGGCTTCAGTTTCACGGTAGCATTGATCTTCTCCTTGACGATTTTGTTCACTTCATCCTGCACCTTCTGCTGATCGGGCTGCTGCTGCAGCATCGGGTAGTACCAGGTCAGCTCGACCGGTTCAAGTCCCCCGGAATTCCCCGATTTTGGTGCCTCGCTCTTTGTACCGTTTGCCGTGTTCTTTTCGTTTCCGCTACCGCCGCAGCCGGCTAATGCGGATGCAGTTAATAAAATGAGCGTCAAAATGACTAACAGCCTTTTTTTCATGAGCATGACCTCCTGTACTTTTTTAAATATTGTATGTTAACCCTTGAGGGAGCCAACCGTAAGCCCTTTCACGAAAAACCGTTGAAAAAACGGGAAGATGATCAGCATCGGTCCACCGGCCAGCACAGCGATCGCCATCCGCGCCGAATTGTTTGGAAAACTTGCCAAATCGATGCCAAGCTGCTGCGCAAACTCTGAATTGGACGTTAGGAACTCAATACTGTTCAGCGTTCGTACGAGCAGGAGTTGCAATGGTACTTTGTTCGGATCGTCGATATACAGCATCGCGTTGAACCATTCGTTCCAATAAGCGAATGAGATCAGGAGGCCTAGCGTAGCCAGGGCCGGCGTCGAAAGCGGTAAAATGATCCGGAAGAAAATTCGGAATTCCCGCGCACCATCTATTTTGGCAGACTCGATAATTTCGAGCGGAATTTTTGACATAAAGCCCTTCATGACCATAATGTTGAACGGCGACAGCAGGATCGGTAAAATGAGCGCTAGCAGATTGTCCTTGAGATGCAGGTATTGCGTCATCAGGATATAGGAAGGAACGAGTCCTCCGCTGAACAGCATCGTAAAGAACACGTAAAACGTCGTGATCCGGTTGTAGCGGTAATCCGGTCTGGATATGACGTAAGCGGTCATCGCAGTCAGCAGCAATCCCAGCAGAGCTCCGGCAACCGTTACCATCACAGTAACTCCATAGGCGCGGACCAGCATTTCGGGGGCGTCCAACAAGTACCTGTATGCATCAAGGCTGAACGTTTTTGGGAAAAAGCGATACCCATCTTGCGCCAGCGCTTTTTCATTCGTCAGCGACACCGAGACCACGAGTAGAAACGGTAAGATCACGACGACCGAAAGAACAATGAAAAATAGGTTGAGAAATAGATTCGAAAACTCGAACTTCTTAGGCATCGATAGATCCTCCTTACCACAGGGAATGGTCGGGGTTGATTTTGCGTACGATGCGATTCGCCAGCAGCACCAGCACGAAGCCGACTACCGACTGATAGAAGCCCGTGGCCGCAGACATGCTTACATTGCCGATCTCGCGCAGCGCGCGGTATACGTACGTGTCGATAATATCGGTGGCGCCGTACAGAAAACCGGAATTGTTCGGTATGAAATAATGAAGGCCGAAATCGCCGCGGAACATGTTGCCGATGGACAGGATAAGCAGAATGATCACGAGCGGTGACAGCAGCGGGACAGTGATTTTTACAGCCATTTGCCATTTTGTCGCTCCGTCAATCCGCGCTGCCTCGTAATAATCGCCGTTAATGCCCATAATGCCTGCAAAATAAATGAGCGTATTGAACCCGACCGCCTTCCATAAGTGGACAAGGATAAGGATTACCGGCCAAGGCTCCGGATTCTGATACCAGCTGACTGGTTCCATGCCAAATGCTTGCAGAGTGCGATTGATCAACCCATCTGAGTGGTTTAAGAAAGCATACGCGACGTATCCCACCAGTACCCAGGATAAAAAATGAGGCAGAAACAAAGCGGTTTGATAAAACTTGCTCCATTTCGCTTTGATTTCACTCAGCAGAACGGCTAAGAGCAGCGCCGCCGCAGTGGTAACCACAATATAAGCCG
Source organism: Paenibacillus puldeungensis (assembly GCF_042678945.1). NCBI lineage: Bacteria > Bacillati > Bacillota > Bacilli > Caryophanales > Paenibacillaceae > Paenibacillus > Paenibacillus puldeungensis. The sequence goes on from NZ_JBHTLM010000007.1 coordinate 93,394, forward strand.
TATTGTACAGCACAGTGTTACGCGTAATTCGCCAGGCCGTATCCGTCGAAAACAGGTAGCGGAAATTTTCCAGCCCAACCCACTTGCTGCCGAAAATACCAAGATCGTACCGATAATTTTTGAAAGCGATAACAAGACCAATCATAGGAATATAAGCAAAAATCAACGTGTAAAAGATCCCTGGCAAAGATAGCAGAAACAACTCGCGATTGTTGCGAAAATGATGCAGCTTTTCTCGAATGATCGGTTTCTTTTTACGCATTTCCGGCGGTCCATCCGGAGTTGCCCCCTGACCCGACAGTCCCGGCTTTCGAACCGTTTCCGCAACGCTCACGGGTGAAGTACTTTTCAACATAGCGAAAGCCCCTTTCCTTCCTTAGCGCTTGGCCTGAGCGACCAGGCTTTGCATGGCTAAAACATAACGCAGATCAGGGCTTTACCGTAACTGTACAATTTCAGGATTGCTGTACGGAGGGACTGTAAGGATTGCAGATAGCTGTACCGAATGCGTTCTCTTGGGGGCGTACACAGAAAAGTGCCTGACGGCATCTGGAGTTGGCTAAGACTTCTACATTGGGGTGATGGGAGGGATGGGTATGGGATTTCACCCGCTGTTAAAGTCGTGTTTTTATGGAATGGATCATACCCATTCCCTCTTCTGTTCTACTTTGAGAACGTCTTCTACCTTTTTCTACAATCCCATTCCCTCTTAGATTATGAACCTCAAGTCCAGTGCCCTCCGCTAATTGAACGGATCGCCGAATTAAGAGAAATTTAGAGGGAATTTATCCTGCTAATTGACCACGGATAGCTAATTAGAAGAAATTAGAGGGAAATTCTCCCGCTAATATGATGTATTTCCTTCAATACAGCCGACATTAGTAAAATTAACGGGAGGTTTTCCTGTTAATTAAGTCCAATCTCCCTTTTTCACCAAATATAACGGGAGGTTTTCCCGCTAAATTTATGAAGTGTTAATTCAACACCCCGAAAACCTGCATTTAGGCCAAACCATGTAGAAGAGGCGGCCCCCCCTTCTAGCTGCACTATTTACAACCAGTTTTCTAAGAATGCCATTAAGCATTATTCATAGAAAAACCCGCAAACGGTTAGCCTCCGCTGCGGGTCCAGGGTAAGAAAGGGGAAGACGGGCTCTATGTGCTACGGTCGATGGCCGCTTTCAGGCGGTATTCTTTTGGCGTTGTCCCAAAGCGGCGCTTGAACAACCGATAGAAATAACTTTCATTGCCGAAACCGACCTTCTCCATAATTTCCACCACAGTAAATTGCTGTTCCTCCAGGTACAGCCGAGCTTGTTCAAGGCGGGCTTCATTGATCTGATCGACCACCGAAATCCCTTCCTGCTCTTTATACACTTTTCCCAAATAAACCGAGCTCATTTTCAGCATGTCGGCAATCCGCTGCACATTGAGGTCGGGATCGGCATAATGCTTGTCGATAATTTCCTTTACAGTGTCCGCCAGTAGCCGATTCTTGTTTTCGCGCCCGCTTTGGCGCTGCTCAAACACCTCATGGACTACCTCCATGAGGACGGCCTCGATTTCCTCCAATGTTTCCTTCTCCAGGATACGCCGATTAATCGCCTGCAGGTTGATGGATACCGGATTCAAATTGTGATGGTTCATTTCACCAAGCGTGTTGCTCAGCGTGACCGCCAAATGCAGCAATGCGGAGAACATGTTCTCGAAGCTGAACTTTCTAAGCAGAGCTATCCAGTTTGAGATCGCTTGCTCCGTCTCTTCTGGGCCCCCGCTTTTCAGTCCTTCTGTCAGTCGGCGTTCCAGCTCTTGAGGTATGCGGAATGACTGGTTCTCCTCGTTCATGCGAATTCTCTCTGGAACAAGCAACGCCCCCTTGCCGAAAATCATGCGATAATTCGCGTGACGGATCGCAAGGTTATAATGCTGCGTCAACCGAAGGTAATCTGGAATTATCTCGCTTAGCGTTACGGTAAAGGTGATCCGGTAGTAGCTTTGAATCATCTTCTGTAGCTCCCGACAGCTCTCCTCCAGTGTTTCCAGTGCGTTTTCCGAGCCGCTCACGATAAAGACAAGATGGCCGCTTTTCATATCTGCGGCTTCGCAGGCGCAGCTGCGGCCCAGAAGCTCCTGACCGATGTTGGCGATGGCAAAATAAAGCAGCGACTCTGTTTGTGAGCCCGGCTCCGCGTTTAACCTATGTACATCGTCCATCTGAACGAGTGCGAGCCTGATCGGCGATGGGTAAGCGATATCTATTCCGTACTGCTCCCTGATTCGCAGAAACGTTGACTCATCTATGCTTTCGCTAAGTCCGATCAAGCTTCGCAAATGATACGTCTTAGCGATGTTAAGCTGCGATGCCCGTTCCTGCTCCAGCCCTTTCAGCTTTCCAAGCATTTCCGTCAGATTCGCGGCAATAAGCGACAGCTCATCCTTGGCCTGCGGACCCACTCGCCCACCAGGCGGAACCAAGGTTAGCAAGTGCCCGATCGGTTTATAAAGCCGCATCGAGAAGAAAACAGACAACAGCACGGCAAGCAGAGCCACAGATACCGTCACCGCGATTTCCGTCCATCTCATTTGGCGGACGCTTCCCTGCACATCGTCATAATCCTGCAGGCTGATGATTTGCCAGTTGTTCAAGGCTTTGCTTAAATAAGTGACTTTGTATTTCCTGTCATCATTCGTATAGATAAATGAATCCAGTGTTTTGCCCTTTAGGCCGATGCGCTTAAGCAAATCCCCCTTAATATCAAGCCCTGGAGGCAGCATGCGGTCGTTAGAAATGAGCACTCTTCCTTCGCTATCCGTGACGAACAGCACGTCGTTTTCTCGTTCGGCCACACGATTAAGCGCTTTCAGATTGTCCAACATCCATCCCGTCTTCACCGTAAGAATGAGGACATTGTTGTTGACGGAACCGAGCGAAGGGCCGTCATAAATCAAAAAAGCGAAAACATCGATGCCGTCATTCCTTCCATCAAGGTCGAGCGGAATCAGCTGCAGCTTCGGCAGTTCGGGGCGGGAGGTCATGTATGCTTCCAAAGCTTCGTAAAGACGGCGGCTGTCCATATCGTGATTCAGCGACGAGAAGAAACGATGCTGCTTGCCATTGTAGAAGACGGCGGCGTGCAAATAGGGTGAGGCGGCAACCGTGTGATTGAGTCGTTCGATTTTGAGGATGCTCTGCCTGTAATCATCACCGGACTTCAGCGCTATTAGCTCTTCATCGTTGTATAAGGATACCGCCAGATCTTTGACGATGCCGTTCATGTTTTCAATGTTGTAATTGATTTGGGTAAGCAGCTTGCGGTCGGCTTCATTGTGGAGGCTGAGCACCTGGTCGCGGGCGACAGCGTTCAAAAAAAGGGAGGCGGCGGCCAATATGGCAACAACAGGCATAAAGCTGAGCAATATCCGCTGCAAATATTTACGCGAACGGAGCGTTTGCAGCAAATTCATCGATTCTCCCTCCCAGCTTATAGGGCGATTTTGGGTGACCTTACTATATCCTCCACGATTTTCGTTGTCAATCCTACTTCCGGGCGAATTATTATTGCTTAACTATCATCACACTAATCAGTAATGGTGGTGTCTTCGTCACCTTTGTATTCTAATATATCTCCAGGCTGACATTCCAAAGCTTTACAAATCGCCTCTAAAGTTGAAAATCGAATCGCTTTTGCCTTTCCATTTTTCAATATAGAAAGGTTCGCCATCGTTATTCCAACTCTCTCCGAAAGTTCTGTCACACTCATTTTTCTTTTAGCCAGCATCACATCAATATTGATAATAATCGCCATTGTTTTCACCTCAGACCGTCAAATCATTTTCTGCTTTTATATCAATAGCCTCTTTTAAGAGCTTTTGGAGGACAGCAGCAAAAACGGCAATCACCATGGAGGCAAAAATCATAACCATTCCAATGACTATGATCCCCGGGGCATCGTCCTTCTCCGCCATGAGATAAAAGAGTGGCATGCCTACCACAAACAAGCTACTGAATGTAATTGCACAGTACTTAATATTTTTTAAAGCACGCACAGATAGTTCCGAGAAAGCTTTGTTCTTGTCAATATAGCTTAACAGTTTAAAGGCTTGATAGAGAGCCAAGTAAAAAGGTAACGCTGCTGCATACAGATCAATGAATACGAGATATTTCAAAAAAGCATAATCCGGATACAACTCTGCTGCAAAATTCGCTATCCCAGGCACCAAAAATATACATATAGCAAGAACTGGGATTCCTATAAAAATAACAGCTATCTTCAAAAAAAGTGTTGTTCCTCGTTCCATAAAAGCCCCTCACTTATCCTCAAATTTAATCTGACACTAACATATAATTTATCGTTTTACAATAAATAATTACTGGTATTAGATATATTATTGTTGTTATGCAGACAGAACTAGTCAAGGGCTTTATTAGCGGGTTAGATGGAAGATGTAATCATATCAAAAGCTTGATCAGGATCATCAGTGTCGTATAGCTCCAGCCAAGCCCCATAATCCCCCTCGTAACGGATTTTGCCGTTATGCAGGAAGATAATATGACAGTCCAGATGCTTAAGATCATTTAGTTGATGGGTAGATAACACGACTGTTTTATTCCGCTCGATTAAGCCTTCGATCATTCGAAAAATCTGATTTCTCGATGTCGGATCAACACCACTTGTCGGCTCATCGAATAAATACAGCTCCCGATCGGCTTGCTCCGCAAGCATTGTCGTGAACAGCCATCTTCGTTCTCCGACAGACATCTTTCCGATCTTGATGTCCCACAATCTCTGAAGCAAAAGTCTCTCCCGTTCCCGGTCGATCGGTATGTAATCTGAGCATGACGAGCTTGCTGGCTGGCTGCTGATTCTGCGAATAAATTTGCAAAAGTCTTTTCCTTTGATTTCGGGGGAGAAGAATACAGACTGGGTGATATATAAAATTTGCTCCAGACTGGGAAAATGGGCCACTCCCGATTGTGGACGTAATATGCCGGCCATCAGATCAAACAGCGTCGTTTTGCCCGCGCCGTTCGGGCCGACCAAAACGTTAATTTTATTCGGATGCAGCTCGAAATTGACGCCGTTTAGTACAGGATACTTTGCTTTTTTATAGGTAAATACGATATTCTCGGCTTTCACCCGGTTTGCTCCCTTCTCACATTACCTTTGAATATAAGAGATCAGATTCATTTTTTTATAGGAGAATAAACCTGCGGCTACATAAACGATACAAGAGGCCACAAGCAAATATGGAAATGCCCCATTTTTCAGGAAAACAATCATATGATTGATGAAACCGAACGGGTTCATAAAAGTCCAAAAGGAATTATAGTGGTCGGTGTTCGCGGCCAACAGGAAAAGAGGATTAAGAACAATGTTGATCACGGTGCCAAGATCGCTGATTTTCAGCGGAAGGACCGTCAGCACCAGTGTCAAAAGTCCGAACGGCAAACTGCAGAACATAAGCATGAGAGAGTCCCACAAAAGATTCAACGAGAAAACATCGAAATACAGTCCGACAATCACATTAAAGATCGTTAGGCTGAGATAGCAAAAAACGAGTTGGGTGACAAAAGTGGCTAAGACAAATGGAGATTTGCCTCCGGCGATTAATACATATGTCTTGAGCAGCCCGTATTCTCGCATGCGGGCCAGCAATAAGCCGATTCCATTCACAAATGACGCAACGATGATATAGGTCCAAATCCACCCCATATATAGAAGCTTCTGATCCTCAAGGGTCAAGCTGCTTGTGACACTGTCCTGAAAAAAAAGCGCCATCACCACAGGAAGCACAACCGTCCAAAAGAAGGTGATTTTCTCCAAGACCAATATTTTTAAATTCAAAATCGTAAATCCGTATACTTTGATGAGCATGCCGTCCCCTCTTCACTTTTGACTTAAAATGGCTAATTATTTGTAATACGTAAAATACTAAACAACTAATCATGTCGAAGTAAGGGGAAAGTGGTCGAATTTTCTGAATGATTATTATTTTTTGTTAGAATTTAGGAGGTAAGGCGGCGTAATAGTACAATTGCGGTGGTGTATCGCGGGTAGTCTATGGTTAATCCTTTGGCTGGATAAAATAAGGGAAAATTAGGGCCTTATTTGGCCTATTTCCCCTCTCTATACGAAAATAGGAGAAAATCATGTACCTATTTCTCCTTTTTCCCTGTGAAACCCACTGCATAAGCGGCTTTAACGGAAAATAAGGCCATAAAATTCCCCTATTATTTCAAAATGCGCTCATTTTGCTTGAATAAGGCCATTTTTTACCCTTATACTCAGCGGCACGCTTTGGCAGCGCGCTAATCCACCAGTGCTGCGACGGCCGCGTTGTGGAATTTGGAGCGCAGCCCGGCGATGGAGCGTTCACGGCCGTAGTGAACGCGGTTGGTCAGCAGTACGCAGACCAGTTCGCGGAGCGGGTCGACGTACACGCTCGTCCCCGTGAACCCGGTGTGTCCGTAGGACACCGGGGAGAACTGGTCGCCCGCGGCGTCAAACGGATCGCCGCGGAGCACCCACCCGAGGCCGCGCTTCCCGCCGGGAACGCCGGCCGTGCAAGTGCGGGTCGCCACCTCCACAGCGGCGGCCGACAACACCCGGCGCCCGGCGGCGCTGCGCCCGCCGCCCAGCCACATCTCCGCGTACGACGCCAGGTCGTCCGCGGTGGAGAACAGGCCGGCGTGACCGCTCACGCCGCCCATGGCCCTGGCGTTCTCGTCGTGTACGACGCCGAGAACGCAGCCGCCGCCGAGCCCCGGGTCGGGCTCGGTCCCGGCCATGCGCCGGCGCAGCGAAGCCGCCGGCAGGTAGCCGCTGGCCGCCATGCCCAGCGGCGCAAACAGCGCCGTCGCCGCAAGCGTAGCGAGCGGCGTCCCCGCCACCTCGGCGACGATCTCGCCGAGCAGGATATAGCCGAGGTCGCTGTATTCCACCGCCGACCCCGGCTCTGATTTAAGCGGGGCTCCGCAAACCCGAGCGATGATCTCCTCCCGGCTCCAGCCATGGGAATACAGATTCATGTACGGAGCCAGCCCCGCCGTATGTGTAAGCAGATGGCGGATCGTGACGATGTCCGCATGCTGTCCTTGCGCTGCCGTAAATGCCGGAAGATATGTCGTCACAGGGTCGTCAAGCTGCAGCTTGCCTTGATCAGCCAGCATCAAAACCAGCGGCAGCGTGACGACCACCTTTGTCAGTGATGCGCAGTCGTAAACTGTATCAAACGACACCGGCACTTTTCCGCTTTCGTCATCCACGGCGTTGCCGCAGGCAAAGCGAACCCGCTGACCATACCGGGCAATGACCGCCACCCCGCCCGGTATGTCTCCTTGTACAACCGCCTCGCGGAGAGTATCCCCGATTTGACTGGCCTTTTCCAGGCTCATTCCAAGCGCTTCAGCCGCCGAAGTATCACGAAGATCCGTTATTAGGCACATGCTTCATTCTCCTCATCTCACATTTACTATTATCCTACCGTTCTGGTTAGCTATCGTTAGTGCTATTATATAATGTAGATTTTTTATTTCAATAACAGTTTTAACACATGAAAAATAATTTCATATAAACTTCTAAAACTCATTCTCACAAAACAAGGCTGCCCGCTAGGTCCAAAAAAACCTAAGGCAGCCTTGTCGTTAACTCGCCGAGCCTATTTTATTTTTTTCGATAATGAGATCAGTGCACCGTATTACTTAACACCTTTATCATACTGGAGATAAACAACCTGGGTTTGCAAATATTCGTTCAGGCCGTGCTTGCCGTCGGCGCCGCCGATCCCGGATTTTCTCCAGCCGGCATGGAAGCCCTGCATAGCTTCGAAATTTTCACGGTTAATGTACGTTTCCCCAAATTTCAGCCGCTTGATTGCCTTCATCGCAACATTCAGGTTTTGCGTATACAAAGAAGACGTCAGGCCGTATTCGCAATCATTGGCGAGCGCAATCGCTTCGTCCAAATTGCTGAAGAAAACGATCGGAACAACCGGACCGAAAATTTCCTCCCGAACAATCTCCATCTCATTGGTCGCATCCACGATGACGGTTGGTTCAAAAAAGGCACCTTTTCCATCCACCTTTTTGCCGCCGCATAAAACCTTCGCCCCTTCTTCTACCGCAAGGTTTACCTTTTGCTGAACGGAATCCTGTGCGGCCTTGTTGATGAGCGGCCCCATTTGAATGCCCGTCTCTTGAAGCGGATCGCCGTATTTGACCGATTTCATCGCTTCGACAAGGCGGTTCGTGAATTCATCCTTAATCTTCTCATGCACGTATACACGTTCCGCGCAGTTGCACACCTGTCCGGTGTTAATAACGCGGGAGTCCACAATCGCTTTGACCGCAAGATCAAGGTCGGCGTCATCCATGACGATCGCTGGCGCTTTCCCGCCAAGCTCCAAGCTGACTTTGATGATGTTCTCGGCAGCGGCTTCCATTACTTTTTGTCCGGCAGGAACGCTGCCTGTCAGACTAACCATCCCCACCCTCGGGTTGCTGGCCAGCTCTTGGCCAACCTCGCCGCCGCGGCCGGTAACTAGGTTAAAGACGCCCTTAGGCAGTCCGACTCGATCTACGATTTTTGTAAATGCAATCGCATTGTTCGGAGATTCGGCACTTGGTTTTACGACGATCGTATTCCCTGTAATAAGCGCCGGTGCCATTTTTCTCGCAATCAGGAAGAAAGGGAAGTTCCAGGGCAGGATGCCCGTGGTTACGCCGATCGCTCTTTTGAATACGAAAATATTTTCATTATCGCGGTCGCTCTGAACGATTTCGCCTTCATAACGCCGCGCCCATTCCGCCATATAGTCCATATAGTCCGCCGTAAAATTAACCTCTACGGTGGAAAGCTCCAGCGTCTTGCCCACCTCTTCCGAGATCAGCCGCGCGATATGGTCCGATTCCGCCCGAATGCCGTCCGCAATCGCATGCAAATATCTTCCCCGCTCCACGGCAGGCGTCTCTTCCCATGCTACCTGTGCAGCCTCAGCTGCATCGATTGCGCGTATGACATCCGCCTTCGCAGCTTTCGGAACCTGTGAAATCACTTCATCTGTTGATGGGTTCGTTACGTCCATCCACTCTCCGTTTTCCGACTCCGTAAACTGGCCATCGATGTACATCAGATGTTTCTCCATTGGTACTTTCCCCCTTAGATTAAAATTACGGCTTTACTCACGACGAATTGTAAGCGTTGTCAGTGACTTTTGTCAACTACAATCATAGCATGCCTATGATAAAATATATGTTTTTATGTTGATTTTGTATGTTGTTTTTCCCCTTTTTGCGTTACACTTATCTCCGTAAAATACTTTATTCAAAATTAAAAACAACAGAATCAAAATAAAATGCCGCCCTATACCCAAATAGGTCCGACAGAATAGATGGAGGGATTGTATGAAAGTCAGCATTTTTTCAACCTGTCTAGTTGATCTGATGTTTCCAAATGTGGGAAAAGCGATGGTCGAGGTGCTTGAGAGGTTGGGTTGTGAAACCGACTTTCCGGCTTCCCAGGTTTGCTGCGGACAGCCGACTTACAATAGCGGTTACCTTGAAGACTCCAAAAATGCCATGAAAAACATGATGCTCGCCTTTGAGCATTCCGACTATGTCGTTGGGCCTTCAGGTTCGTGCGTCGCGATGTTTCATGAATACCCTGCAATTTTTAAGGGAGATCCCGAGTGGGAATTGAAAGCGATTGCACTCAAAGAGAAAAGCTTTGAATTCACCCAGTTTATCGTACGTTTGCTGGGAATCACAGATGTCGGAGCCCGGTTGGACGGAATCGCCACCTATCATAGATCCTGCCATATGACCAGACTGCTTGGCGAAAAAGAAACACCTTTCCTGCTTCTGGAGAATGTGTCCGGCCTTCAGCTCAAGCCGCTGAAAAACCTGGACAATTGCTGCGGCTTCGGGGGCACCTTTTCGGTCAAAATGCCGGAAATCTCCGAGCAGATGGTCGATGAGAAGTCTGCCTGCGTCATCGATACCGGGGCTGACATTTTGATCAGCGCCGATATGGGCTGCCTGATGAATATCGGCGGGCGCTTGTCGCGTGAAGGTAAAACAATTCGAGTCATGCACATCGCCGAGGTGCTGAATAGTGTGCCGGAATCCGTGAAAGGAGGCGCTTTGGTATGAGCCTGCAAATCGACAAGCGAAAGTTTGGCGAGCGAACCTCGGATGGGATCGACAACGAGTTCATGCGCAGCGCCGTCAGTTCGGCGCAGGACAGCTTGAAGGCCAGACGTCTCTCCGCCGCTGAGGCTTTGGGAGAATGGGAGCAGTGGCGGGAGCTCGGCCAGCAAATTCGCCAGCACACGCTGGCGAATTTGGATTACTATCTGGAGGAGCTGGCCCTGAATATTGAGAAAAAGGGCGGACATATCTATTTTGCCAAAACGAAAGAAGAAGCGAGCAGCTACATCCGGGATGTCGTCGTGAAGAAGAAGGCGAAAAAAATCGTCAAATCCAAATCGATGGTCACGGAGGAAATCGAAATGAACCGCGTGCTGCTCGATGCTGGCTGCCAGCTGGTCGAGACCGATCTCGGCGAATATATCCTTCAGGTGGACGATTGGGATCCGCCGTCCCATATTGTAGCTCCGGCGCTGCATAAGGACCGGACCCAAGTCAAAAGAGTCTTCGCCGAGCACCTCGGCTACGAGGGGGATGAAACGCCAGAGCACTTGGCTCGGTTCGCGCGGAAGGTACTGCGGGAGAAGTTTCTTGAAGCCGATGTCGGCATCACGGGCTGCAACTTCGCCATCGCGAATTTGGGAGCGATCAACCTCGTCACGAATGAGGGTAACGGAGACCTGACCGCCGCCATCCCGAAAACGCATATTGCAGTGATGGGCATGGAGCGCATCGTACCCAGCTTAGAGGAAATGGAAGTCCTCGACAACCTGCTCTGCCGCAGCGCCGTCGGCCAGAAGCTGACCAGCTACATTACAGTGATGGGCCCTTCGCGGCCCGGAGATTCAGACGGCCCTGAAGATTTCCACCTCGTTGTCGTGGACAACGGCCGCTCTGATATTTTAGCAAGCGAATTCAGCGAAGCGCTTCAATGCATCCGGTGCGGAGCCTGCCTCAACGTTTGCCCGGTCTACCGGCATATCGGCGGCCACGCCTACGGCTCCATCTATCCCGGCCCAATCGGGGCGGTAATTACGCCGCTCTTAGGCGGCTATGATGACTTCAAAGAGCTTCCATTCGCCTCAAGCCTGTGCGCCGCCTGCACCGATGTCTGCCCGGTGAAAATCCCGCTGCACGAACAACTGATCCGGCATCGTCAGAACATCGTCAGCGAGAACCGAACAAGCTCCGGCGAACGTATGCAGATGAAGGCGATTAGTAAGGTGACGTCTTCGCACTCCTTGTTCGGAAAAGCTTTAAGGTTGGCGAATTCGGGCAGCAAGCTGCTGAGCAAGCATGGTAAAATCGTACGCGGACCTTCGATGATCCGCGGCTGGATCGACGTCAGGGACATGCCGCAGCCTGTGAAGCAAAGAGATAGCTTCCGAACCTGGTACGAAACACGCAAAGGAGGCGACAGAAAGTGACAATTTCGAATCGCGAAGCTTTTCTGGACAACATCGCCGCTAAGCTTGGGCGGGAACGAAAGCGTGACGTCAAACGTCCGGCATGGATCCATCATGTCCACCAGGAGACGCTGCAGGGGAAAACAACGGAAGAACTCATCGATATTTTTAAAAAGCAATGTGCCCTTATCCATACCGAAGTGATCGAATCCACTCCCGAGGCTTTGCAGAAAACGCTGGATGGCCTTATCGACGCTTACGGCGGAGGTCCCATCATTCGTTCGGGTGATCAACGCTTTACTGAGTACGATCTTACATTCACGGGAGACTCCTATATCTGGCAGGAAACCGCGGGACGCGAGGAAAATATTCGCCGGGCCGCATCGGCCAATACGGCGATTGTTTTTGCGGACTATGCGCTGGCCGAATCGGGTACGATTGTCGTGGAGAGCCGCCCCGATCAAGGCCGGTCGCTGCATTTTCTCCCTACGCATTACATTGCAATTATTGAGAAAAAGCGGATCGTCCCCCGCTCCACGCAGGCGGCAGCCGACCTCAATCGGCGCATCGAAGCCGGTGAGCCGATCGGATCCTGCATTAACCTGATCTCCGGTCCATCCAACTCGGCCGACATCGAAATGCAGCTTGTCGTCGGCGTTCATGGCCCGCTTCAAGCGACCTATGTACTGATCTGAAAACTGATCTGAGGTCAGTCGCTTACACCTTTAACACGCTGGCCATGGCACCTTCAGTCAGATATAGATGTAAAATGTGCATCTAAAATGATTATTTTTTCCACTTTATATATTTTAATTGTATAAAGTACATTTAAAAGCCCTCTTAATCCTGGCCATCGGCCTTGTTAGGCTAAATAAATGTACTTTTTGCATTTATTTTCCTTAATTTCGGAGGAAGCCGTAAATTAAGTGTATAAAGTACATCTAACCGATGAAGGGACAATAGCCAAGCATTAAACTGTCCTAGACAGGAATCGCCCCACCATTTATGGCTATCTGACATAAGTTATATGAAGCGCCCCCCTCAATTCATATAACACGAACAACGGTAAAATGACTAAGATATCCGACACGATATCCGGCGGCGTAATCGTAATCGCTGTTATAATCAGCGCCTTGTCCGAATTTCCCCCCGCTTTGTTAATGACATCATCAAAGGCAGCAACGTCGTCATAGCGGTAACCTTTCCTTGCAGCAGGCCTAAAAAAGCAAACTTTAATAGCTCTATAAATTTATCCTTGATGATCCTCCAGCAATATGATTCATGTCTGTCAAAACCAAGCAGCTTACATAAACCAAAGCGTCACTGTGAAAGCGAAAATTGACTGTTATAAAGCTGCGCGTAGTGTCCTCCGGAGCGCAGAAGCTGCTCATGCGTACCGCTTTCCACGATGTTTCCGTTCATCATGTACAAAATAAGGTCCGCCTCCCGCACCGTTGAAAGCCGATGGGCAATCACGAAGCTCGTTCTTCCTTGAATCATGCGCTGAAATGCCTTCTGAATGCGTATTTCCGTCCGGGTATCAATGCTGCTGGTCGCTTCGTCCAAAATCAGCATCGGCGGGTCTACCAGCATCACGCGGGCGATCGTCAAAAGCTGCTTTTGTCCTTGGGAAAGGTTATCTCCGGATGCAGAAATGAGCGTATCGTACCCGTTTGGCAGACGTTTGATGAAGCTGTGCGCATCGGCGGCTTTTGCAGCTGCGATGATTTCATCCTCCGTTGCTTCCGGCTTGCCGTAAGCGATATTGTCCCGGATCGTACCTGCAAACAACCAAGTATCCTGGAGCACCATACCGAAGCAGCGGCGTAAGCTATCCCGGGAAATGTCGTTGATATCCGTCCCGTCGATCTTGATCGAACCGCTGTCTACATCATAAAAACGCATCAGCAGGTTCACCAGCGTTGTTTTGCCCGCTCCGGTATGGCCGACGATGGCGACCCGCATACCGGAATTCACCTGAAGGCTGAAATTCGAAATTAACGGCTTTCCAGGATTGTAAGAGAAGCTCACCTGATCAAAAACGATACTCCCCTTGCACTGCTGCCGCTCTATTGATTTCACCGCATCCGGGCTTTCCGGAGACAAATCCAGTATGTCAAAAATACGCTGGGCTGACACAACAGCTGCTTGCAACTGTGTAAGTACCCCGGTGATCTCGTTAAATGGTTTCGCAAACTGATTTGTGTAAATCACAAATGCCGACAACCCGCCTATGGTGACGTGACCGCGAATGATCGCAACGCACCCGATAATGGCGATGATCGAGAAGATCAGATTGTTCACCAAACGCGTGCTTGGGTTTGCGAGCGAGCCAAAAAACTGCGCTTTTACCCCTGCATGGTAAAGTCGATCGTTTTCCTCTGTAAACTTTTCATAAGAGCGGTCCTCAAATTGCAGCGCCTGGACTACCTTCTGGCCGCCGATCATTTCCTCTACATATCCGTTTAGGTTGCCCAGCACCTTTGCCTGTTCCCTGAACAGCTTCTGGCTTTTCACGGTGATGAACCGGGCCGTCATATAAGCGGCGGGAGTCAGCAAAAGGACGACCAGCGTAAGCAACGGACTCGTATAGGTCATTAACGCAATCGCCCCGATCAAGGTAAGAATCCCGGTGAGCAGCGTGGAGAAGCCCTGCAGAAGCCCGTCCGATACCGCATCCATATCGTTCACGAAGCGGCTGATGCTGTCTCCGTGCGGATGATTGTCATGGAAGCTCAGAGGAAGCTTGTTTAGTTTTTCAAAAAGATCCTGCCTCATATCGTTAACCGATTGATACGCCATCTTGTTCGTCAATATGATCAGTAGCCAGTTGAACAAGCTTCCCGCTGCATAGATGATGATCATAATCCCAAGCAATCCCAAAATGCTCTTAAAATCCACTTTTACGGGACCAACCATCAGATCGATCGCCTTGCCGATCAGCAGCGGTCCGATAAGGCTCGCTCCTACGCTAAGAGCAGCGCTCAGCAGCGCTCCCCAAGATACCAGCCGATACTGTCCGGTATAGCGCAATAGACGATTCCATGTATTTTTGCGGCTCATGAGCTCTTCACCTCGGATGTCGTTTGTGAGATATAAATTTCCTGGTAAACCTCGCAGCTGCCCAATAAATCATCATGCTTGCCGACACCGGCGATTTTTCCGTTTTCCAGCACGATAATCTGATCTGCCTGGCGAATCGTACTGACCCGCTGGGAAATGAGCAAAACCGTCATATCTCTGCTATGCTCCGCAATTGACCGGCGCAGCGCCGCATCCGTTATAAAATCAAGCGCGCTTGCCGAGTCATCGAGGATCAGAATATCCGGATTTGTGATGAGCGCACGAGCGATCGTTAACCGCTGCTTCTGACCGCCTGACAGATTAGCCCCTCCTCTGGCTACCGAAGTGTTATAACCATCCGGCAGCCCGGCTATGAACTCATCGGCTTGTGCGATTTTGGCTGCCAGCCGTACCTCTTCATCCGAAGCTTCCTCGTTGCCGAAACGGATGTTTTCGGTAATCGTCCCGCTAAACAGGATCGCCTTCTGCGGAACAATACCGATCTTGCGCCGCAGCTTGCGTAATGTGTAATTTTTTACATTGATGCCGTTAATGAGCACTTCTCCGGTCGTAACATCGTAAAACCGCGGAAGCAACTGGACGAACGTCGATTTTCCCGACCCTGTACTGCCAATGATGCCTACCGTTTCGCCTCGCTTGATTTCGACATTGATGTCTTCAAGCACCGTGTCCCCTGTCGTATTGTAGCCAAAGGACACATGACTAAAGCGAATCACCGGAACAGTTTGCTCTGCTGCCTGATCCTTTTCCTCGTTTGCGTCCCTGATGGCTGCCGGAACCGGGTCAACAATGGATGACGTAGCTTCCAGAACTTCATTAACCCGACCAGCGCAGGAGGAGGCTTTTGTAAACAAAATGATGAGGTTCGAAACGACGATCAACGCCAGCAAAATTTGCGTGATGTAGTTAATGAAGGCGATGAGTTCGCCCTGCGAGAGCCTGCCTTCATCGATATGTATGCCGCCGAACCAAAGGATGGCGATAATCGCTCCGTTGAGCACCAAGAATGTAAGCGGGCTGAGCAGCGACGAGATTCGGCCAACGCGAATCGCCGTAGTGGCTAAATCCTCGGAAGCCTTGGCAAACCGTTCTTTTTCTCCCTTACGTTTGGCAAAGGCGCGGATGACCCGCACACCGGTCAGATTTTCACTGACGAGCTGAGCTATCCGGTCCAGCTTTTGCTGATAGGCACGGTACATCGGCGCGGATCTTGAAATAATGAAGTACAGGATCAAACCAAGGATCGGAGTCGCAGCCATCAACACTAAAGACAGCCTAAAATCCAGAATCATCGACATAATTAAAGCACCGATACAAATAAATGGAGCGCGAATGACTAGCCGAATCAGCATCGCTACGGCGAGCTGAAGCTGATTGACATCGCTCGTAATTCGGTTGATTAATGAGGAGGTGCCGAAGTGGTCCAGCTCAGCATAGGAAAAGCCGGATATATGCTTATACAGCTTGTTGCGCAGGAGCGTCCCAAAGCCTTGAGAGGCTAAGGCAGCATAATACTGGCAGATCAGCGAGCTTCCATATCCCAGAATGGACATGAGAACCATAAGCAGCCCGATCCAAATGACATAAGAGGTGTCATGCTTCGCGACCCCGTGATTGATCATGAGCGCCAGCATCGTAGGCAGCAGAAGCTCCAAAATCGCCTCAAGCAGCTTGAAGATGGGGCCTAAAATACATTCCTTGCGAAAAGGCTTTAAATATGCTGTGAGTTTGTACAATCCAACCATCCCTATCATTCTCGTGTCATTGACAATATTCTACTAACGATTATGATTATGACATACGCAAAACCATATAAATAATATATTTTTTATATGTTATTTATATTTTTTACATATATCTAAAAGGTGGTAATGACTTATGGATATCCGGCAGCTTAAATACTTTTTAATGATCGCTGAAGAGGGGCAAATCACTTCGGCTGCGAAAAAGCTGCAAATGGCTCAGCCCCCACTGAGTCAGCAGCTAAAACAGCTGGAGGAGGAACTAGGGGTGAAGCTTGTGGAGCGCGGTCCGCGAAGCGTACACCTCACCTCGGCCGGTGAAATCCTCAAAAACCGTGCGGAACAAATCGTGGAGCTGACGGAGTCTACCGTGAAGGAGATCGCCGATTTCGTCAAGGGCTGGCAAGGAACACTTTCGATTGGAACGGTATCCTCGTCTGGGGCAACGCTGATGAAAGAGCGGCTGATCGAATTTTTCCGAGACCATCCGGGCGTGAGGTGCGAAATCCATGAAGGAAACACCTTTCATATTATCGACCTGCTTACTGCAGGAATTGTAGAGGTTGGAGTCGTTCGCACACCGTTCCATGCCGGAGCAAACATTGGCTGCCGATATGCGGATTGGGAGTCGATGGTGGCGGTGATGACTCATGAAAATGACTGGGCCGCAGCAAGTAGTCGCATTGAGCTCTCTGAACTCCGGGATAAGCCGCTGATCATTTACCGGCGGTTCGAGCAGCTGATTCAAGAAACTTGTATGAATCAAGGGTTTGAGCCGATTGTTTTTTGCAAAAATGATGATGCTCGCACAACCCTGCTATGGGCCGGCACTGGCCTCGGCATCGGTATCGTTCCAAGGTCCGCCGTAGCCTTGGCTGATTGCTCCAATCTCGTTGTCAAAGAGATAAACTGCGACGACTTGCGGACCCGGATTGCAGCTATATGGAAGAAGGACAAATATATGTCCTCTCTAGCCGCTCGGTTTATTGAAAGTTTCAGCTAACAGTTAGGTTGCGGATGGTAGTTGCCGCTCTTCAGCTTATTTTGGATTACGACTCGGTGCGATGGAAGCTGAGGATGCCCGAATAAAACCCCCAGCTCCAGCAACTATAATGTACTGGGGTCGGGTACAGGGAAAGCGACTAACTGTTTTGATAAATACAGTACCCGTTGTACCCGCTTTTTCCTTCACCTTTTACTTTGTACAGAGCCAGGTCCGCACGTTTGATGAGCATGGATAACGACTCGCTGTGGTCAGGATACATCGAAGCACCGATGCTGGCTGTCACTTGGTGCGCCCCTTTTGCCAGCTCAAACGGGAGCTCAAGCGCTGCCATAATATGTTCGATCAACTGAATGATGTCGGCCTCGCTCTCCACCTGATTCATGAGAATCGCAAATTCATCCCCGCTCAGTCTGCCGATGAAATCATGGTCTCTTTTGCATTGCAGGAGCCGTTTGGAAAACTCCTGAAGCACTACATCCCCCATATCATGGCCCAAATGATCATTGATCCATTTAAACTGGTTCAAATCCAAAATAAGAATCGCCAGCCTAATGTTCCTTCCAGACGCAAGCTCCAAGGCACTTTCACAAAGCTGCATAAACTTTCGACGATTGTACAGTCCGGTCAAATAATCGTGGAACGCCATATATTGCAGCTTCTTCTCATATTCTTTCCTCTCACTGATATCCCGGCTGATAAGAACGATGCCTTGGATCGATGCATTCTCATCCATGATCGGAGAACAGGAAGCCTCCACCCAAATCCAATGTCCGCGTTGATGCTGTTTTCTGAGTTGTACCGTCACGGGCTTATTCCTTTGCATGACCACTTCAAGAGCATACACAAGCTTGGATAAATCCTCGGGGAACACGGAATCAAAAGCGCTTTCTCCCATGTATTCTCTGGCTTCACGACCATAAACCCCGCGATGCGACGGGGAAGCATATCTGATCTTTCCCTGCAAATCCAGTACTTTGATCGTATCCAGCGAATTCTCGACGATTTGCCTGAATGGCTCATCGCATCCAATCCTATCTACATTTTCTAACATAGGGCTCATCATCTGACTCTCCTTGCTGCCTGCTCGTATATTTTTTATCAAGTTGCTGCGGCTTTCCCGATCACTTTTTTAACAGAATGAAGCACCCGTTCAGCTTGATACGGTTTATCGACAAAGTCCATAGCGCCAGCCTGAATCGCCTCAATGACCATACCCTGCTGTCCTAACACAGAACACATCACGATCTTAGCTTTGGGGTCCCGATTTTTGATCCGTTTCAACGCTTCAATGCCGTCCATTTCAGGCATGGTTATATCCATTGTAACGAGGTCAGGTACTAAACGGTCATATTGCTCGATGGCTTGTTTCCCGTTCACAGCTTCTCCGATCACTTCATGACCGCCTTTGGTAAGAATATCTTTTAACACCGTACGCATAAAAGCCGCATCGTCTACAATTAATATCTTCGCCACGTTCTAACCGCCTTTCCCTATCGCTAAATAATCACGGTTGCTTCCTTGAGTTTTCTCATCTTACTATGTCTAGAATATGATTCAGCTTCAAAATTCCTACAATCGTATCATCGAGGAGGCCAAGCGCATATAGATTGACGCCATATCCGCCTCTTGCATGATTCGGGAAGGGTTGAATATCGGAAAAGGTTGTCACCTTATCTACCCGGTCCACGATCACACCTATGTTTTCCTCTTTATAGGGAACGATGACAATTCTCGTAAGCTTGGTATATGAGCTCTCTTCCATCCCGAGAACTCTGCTTAAGCTAATGACCGGAACAACGGCCTCTCTCAAGCTGATGACCCCTTTGACAAAGACCCCCGCATTCGGTATGCTGCTGATCTCTGGCATCTTGATAATTTCAAGGACTTCCGAAATATGAATGGCATACTTCTCCTGCCCCAAATCAAATTGAATATACTGTTCTCGACCGGAAACCAAGTAAATCACCTTCCTTCAACAGCCTCATGGGTATCCTTCAGTACTAGTTCAATTTAAAGAAAGAAACGGATTCATGCAGATCTTCGGCGATTTTGGCCAAAGATTGTGTCGTAGAAGCCGTTTGCTCCGACGCCGCAGCCGCTTCTTCGCTGGCAGCCGAAATCGACTCAATGCTGAGCAATACCTCTTTGGATTGAGCGGACTGTTCTTCACTGGCGGCAGCAATCTCATTGACCTTTTGCGCCGAAAGATTGACCATTTGAACGATATTATCAAACGCTTCCCGGATTCTGGACGTTTTCTCTACCGCTTCGGACACCGATTTTACGCTAAGTCCCGTATTGTTCTGCATCCCTTTGATAATCGCCGTAATTTGTTTGGTAGCTTCGCCGCTACGCTCGGCCAGTTTTCTAACCTCATCGGCTACAACCGCAAAACCGCGTCCCTGATCGCCCGCTCTGGCAGCTTCGATCGCTGCGTTCAACGCCAGCAAATTCGTTTGCTCTGCGATATCGTCAATCACCTCGATAATGTCTCCAATTTGATTGGAGTCCATTTCAAGCTGTGCCATTTGATCATTTACGGTAGTCATCCCTTCAATCGAGTCGGACACTACTTTTCCGCCGTCCTGAGCAATTTGCTCTGTCCGGTTGCTCAACTCCGAGGCTTCTTCCGCATCTTCCGCAACCGACTCAATAGCAAGCGAGAGTTCTTTGACCAGATGATTTATCGTTTGTGCAGAATGAGCCTGATCCGTGCTGCCGCTGGCAATTTCCTCAGTACTCGCTGAAATTTGCTGTGCGGCCGCCGCTACTTGCTGGGAGGCTGCGAAAATTTTATGCATCAGTTCCCGCAAATCGCTCGTCATTTTTTGCAGATTAAACCAGAGAGCACCAATCTCATCTTTTCTCTTGATCTTCACATCGAATTCGGACAAATCCCCTTTAGCCACTCGCTTCAGTTCCTCAGTCACTCCCATAATCGGCTTGGAAATCGTCCCGCTTATGTACAGGGAGAGAAACAAAATGAGAATCGCTGCAATCCCCATCACGATGATCGAACCCGTTTGGACCGATTTTGCGCTTTCCAGGACAGCAGTCATCGGGACACTGAAATATAGGCCGTAACCCGTTTTCGGAATCGGCGAGTAGGCCAGCAGATACTCTTTACCTTTTTGCGAGTAAGTACCTGTGCCGGACTCCTTACTTCCTTTTTGAAGCAGCTCTGTCAACGTGGTATCAAAATTTGCTTCATTCACCGATTTTCCGATAAGTGATTGATCCGGCACGGCCTGCAGCAAATGGTTCTCGTCCACGAGGACTACTTCCGTATCTGTCGATTGATTTTGGTCCGCTTGTTTATTTGTCAAAAATGCGTCCACCAGCGCTTCAAAATTCACCGAGGCATAGAGTAGACCAATGACTTTGCCATTCCCCGCTTTTACGGGAGAGGCCATAACGATAATCCGCTTCCCGGTGGTTAAGGAGGTCAGCACTTCGGAGACGGAAGCCTCCCCTTTCATCCCTTTCTGAAAATATAAGCGCTCGCCAAGATTAATTCCTGTAGAACCTTCATCCGAAGATGCCGTAACGATTCCACTTGGCTTTGCGAAGCCGATATCTTCATAAACACTGGATTGCTTCTGAATCTGTATCAAGTAAGGGGTAATACGAGCAGGGCTTGCAGATTGCAAAATTTCAGTGACGGACGCAAGCTGAATCTCGGCCATCCGACGATCCAACCACTCATTCATGCCCTGTGCCTTACTGCTGACCAAGCTTTGCATTGACTCTTTTTCATTTTCGATCAATTTTTGGGAGCTCAAACTATAACTGAAAACTGAAGAAGCGATGAGCGGAACAAGAGAAACGACTAAAAACCAAATTGTAATTTTTGTACGAATGCTCTTGAATAATTTCCCCATAACAAATACCTCCATTTATGTATGAAATAAATTAGCAAAGAAAAAATCGCAATTATATTTGCGATTATCTCGTCTCACTTATTTATTATCAATCGGGGAAATCCTTTACTCGGCTTATTAGAAGGTTTGTATTTAGGGGAATATCCCTAGGAAAATAGTCTTATCATTCTACGAAAAAGCATGATTATTGCAGGACGTTTTAACGAGAGGGCAGGTCTCGGGGTCATTCTTCAGAAATAGGGATGATTATGTCGATTTTTGTCCCCAAACCGAGCTCTGAGTCAATATTAAAAGTGCCATTCAGGAGAATTACCCGCTCCTTCATGCCGTACAAGCCGAAGCCTAATCCGTTCACGCCCAATGATTTCTCAGAAATATTGAATCCGACTCCAAAGTCCTGAATGATTATTTCCAGCGCCTGCTCGCGCTCGCGCAACACAATAATGATTTCATCGCTCTTAGAGTATTTCCCGGCATTAAGCAGTGCCTCCTGAAAAACCCGATAGACGGCGGTTTCAATCTCCGGAGGATAACGTCTGCGGTTTGTATTTTCATCAAAATGTACAGCCATGCGCCATTTGGTTTCAAAGGTGGATATGTAAGTTTTGATGGCGGGAATCAAGCCATACTTTTCCAAAGCGGTCGGTCTCAATTCATTTATAATCGTCTTCAGTTCATAAATGGCCTGAGTTGTTGATGCTTCCACGTTCATCAAATACTTCTGCATTTTCGTATCACTGAACTCCTGGTCTCTGTTCACTAACCTTAACGCCACAATGACACTATAGAGCACTTGTCCAATTCCATCATGTAAATCCCTGGAAATTCTTTTTCTCTCCTCTTCCTGCGCGTGCAGTACTTTATAGTTGGTCAGCTTGATCAATCGCGATTCGCTCTCTGAGAGCTGGCGAAGATATTGCTTGGATTTTATATTGATCGAAGGCTGTGATCCATCGTGTTCCATTCTGTTTTTAAGTTGATCTACCATCTGGTTAAAGCTGTCCGCCAATACGCTAAACTCGTCCTGCAGTCTGAAATGGATATTTTGCTTTAAATTGCCGCGACTCACTTCATTTAGAGCACTGCTGATTTTATCCAGCTTATAAATCAATCTTCGGCAGAACAGAACAATGAGCGTGAAGGCCGCAAGAAACAACCCTCCCATTACCCATAAAAAGGTAGATTTCATGGAATCAAGTCTTTGCTTGTAGATCATCCCTTCCCTGCCGCCGGCTCCGACAATCCAATCCCAAGGCGCATAGTACTCCTCATAAGCTATGGAAGTATATGCCGGCTCCCCAGGTCTCTCAAAATTTTCACGAAACACATGCCCCCACTTTGCCGGATTGGTCCATGTGTCTCTGACAATATATTTTCCTTCAATGTTCATATTCCACAAATTTCGGCCCTCATAATTAGATGGGTGCATCTCCATCGTTCCATCTGGACGAATGGCCCACACGTACATGTATTCACTGCTGGACATTTTCGATTTGGCGAGGTCTCGCGAGCCGTCAGGATTTTTGGGGCCAAGCAGGTAGACTTTCACCATTTCCTGGGCCTCTTCAAGTTTCATATCTCCGGCTTCGACTCTTTGATTCATTGCATCAAGGAAGCCGATGGTTTCCTTCAGCTTATGCTCCAGCATCTCCTCTCCAAAATTTAGCACCTGGCGTTTCGCGATCTCATAAGAAATTGAATAGATAGCCAGCATCGCAATGGTTAAGATAAGCAAAGTAATGATAAGAAACTGTGCAGTAATATTCAACTTTTTGATCGGCTTGAGTACAGAACATCTCACTCGTCCTCACTCTTTCTGGACAAAAGGCCTATGTTCTCTGCATACTTCACCAATTCGTGCCTGGTGAATAGTTGTAGTTTTGTCATAATTCTGCTCTTGTGAGCCTCTACCGTCTTTACAGAAATGCTTAGCTTCTCCGCGATTTCTTTATTATAGAAGCCTTGACAAACGTATAGTAAAACTTCATGTTCCCGTTCAGTCAGGGGGCTTGTCCGGGAAATTTGCTTAGGCGGCGTTTTAACAGTTTTAGATTGGAAATCCAGCTTTTTTTTCATTAAATGTTTCATAGCATGAGGATATAGATAAGGTAAGTGGGAATAAACGGAATGAATTGCTGCAAAAAGCTCTTTCTCACCATAGGTTTTGATCAAATACCCGGAAGCGCCAGTAGTCAGAATCTCTTCCAAATGTTCCGATTCGTCCAACATGGTCAAAATCAGCACCTCGGTATTGGGAAGCGCTTTTTTAATCTTTTTAGTCGCCTCGAGACCGTCCATTACCGGCATGCTGACATCCATAAGGACAATATCGGGCTTTAATTGAAGCGACAGATTTACCGCCTCTAATCCATTCTCCGCCGTACCGATGACCTCCATCTCAGGGTTCCCGTCAATCAATAAGGTAAGACCGCTTCGGAGAATCTCATGATCGTCTACAATCAATATACGAATCGCCATTTTTCAACTCCTGTAATGATGGTACTTTCACTTTCACCCAAGTGTCTAAAACCATAAAAAGCCCTACCGAAAACGGAGGACTGTAAAAATATTAAACCTATCCAAAATGACTTCATGCGACCTTATTCGACAAAATACCTGAAAATAAAACAATTATCACTATCATTATATTCGACTTATTACCTATTAACAACAATTCTCAATAAAATTCTGCTTCTGTAAGCACATTGTGCATAGAAATTTATTTTACACAGCTAATCCAAATTCGTCTATTAGCCTATTGAACTATTTGTATTGGAAGAATCGCTGTCTCCGCCTATTCCTGCAAAAGCGTAAACTGACTGTTATAAGCCGCTCGGTTTATTGAAAGTTTTAGCTAACAATTTCGAATCCTTATAAATTCCTTAAAAATACCTGGTATGCTATATCCGAAAAACAATGATTACCAGGAGGAAGAAGAACATGTTAGTGAAAAACCATCTTTTCGGCAAAATTGCCTCTGTTGTTATGGCGGCCACGCTGCTCGTTGGAACGGCTTCGGCGGCACCGGCACCGGCATCGGTATCCACTGCTCCCGTGACCAAAGAACAATGGGTAAAGCAGAATGCTCACGAAATCAAGTCGCTGAACTCGGACGATTTTTCCGATCTCGCTTTTCTGAAGCCCATTCTTCAAAATAAAAAGGTCGTCAGCCTCGGCGAAAACTTTCACCGGGTAGCTGAATACGGGGAAGTAAAAACCAGACTGATTAAGTACCTGCATGAGGAGCTGGGTTATGACGTCATCGCCTTTGAATCCGGTATGGGAGACGCTGCCTTTGCTTATGAGAACAGAAAGAATCTGACACCAGCCCAAATGATGGAGCAATCGATTTTCCCGATTTGGTTCTCGAAAGACAATTTGGAGCTATTCAAGTACATCAAGGAACAGAGCACAACGGATCACCCCTTGTATCTGGCAGGATATGATATGCAGTTTACCTCGGTCTACTTAACTGCGTATATTGCCAATTGGATCGGCACCGTTGACCAAAAACGCGGTCAGGATTTCTACCAGTTTGATCTGAAGGCGGTCACCGAGTTGTACGCTCAACTCAATAAATATATGCTGAATGCAGATAACAATCCGAAATATTTAGCTGCTGTCAAAAAGGTACAGAAGAAATACGAGCCTAAGTATCTAGCATTAATCACATGGGTTAACAAGCACAAACAGGAGCTGGCAAAAAAATACCCGAACAATCCGCAGTTGGTTGAATTTATTAACAAAGCACTAGCCGATCGTACCCGGTTCATCAAGGCGGCCACCTTAAATACTCGGGAGAGCTACTCCTACCGAGATCAGGCAATGATTAACAATCTGGAATGGCTGATGAAGACGGTTTATCCGGGCAAGAAAGTCATCCTGTGGGCTCATAATGACCACCTGGCGAAAAACACTTCGAAAATTGATAATGCCCAAACCGATAAAAATGGAACGACCAAGTGGATCAAGAGCTTTACCAGCATGGGCGAATTGCTTCACAAGAAGCTGCAAGACGACATCTATGTTCTCGGCCTTTACATGAACCAAGGACAAGCCACCGAAATCTCCACAGGGAAATTATTCAACATCTCCCCGATGCCGGAGGGCAGTCTGGAGCATACCTTGATGTCCAGCGGTTTTGCCAATACATTCGTTGATTTCACGACAACTAAAGACTCCCCGGGGAGCGAATGGCTGTCCAGTCAGGTGTATGCCGCTGAAGACGGGATGATCGGTGAACAGGTTTATCCCATGTCCATGCGATTCGTTCCTCGCGAGCAATTCGACGGAATTTTGCTAATAGACCGGGTTAAAGCGCCGAATACCGAATATGAAGGCGGAATGATGCAGCAGCAAAACGAGAAAAAATAGATTTTCTTGCGCTTTCTTGACCTGGATCAAGAATAAGTTTTGGCATCGATGTTAAGATATAAACCATAGAGCACGATGATTATAGATTACATCGTCAAGGCAAAATGAAATTGATCTAGGAGGCGTTATCCATGGAAAAGCAAACCTTAAACACGCTGCAGGATTTTCAACCGGACAAGTTCACGAAGCGCATCGCTTTCAAGAAAGGGGAAAGTGTCGTCTTTGTCCTGAACTTTATGCCTGGACACGAACTGCCGACACATAAGCATCCGAACACGGACGTGTTCCTGCTCGCTCTGCAGGGAAGCGGAACGATCATCGTCGATGGTAAATCCTCGCCGTTTGACCAAGGGGAAGTGCTGCACCTGGCTGGAGAAGAAGAATTTGCCTACAGCAACTCGGGAAACGAACCGGCCAGCCTGTACGTCGTATTGACCAAGGTACCCGGTCCTGAGTATGCCCAAAATATTTAACATCTGCAAAAGAGCCCGAGGCCAGAGCCTCGGGCTTTCTTTAATATCTTACTGTCTCCGCAAATCTTGCGGTTTCCATGACTTACTAAATGCATTTAGTACAGTTAAACGGCGCCATATTGGAAGTGTTGAGCATTTAACTGCAAAAAGTACAGCTAAAAGGAACAAAATAACCCTGCCAATACAAATTGATTCACATTAGATGTACATTTTGCAGCTAAAATCTAAAAATCCACATTTTGCCCAAAAATAGCTGCACTAAATACATTTAGTGGTGGATGGCCCGCAATCTGTTTCCCCTATAACCGCAAGCGATAAATCCCCTTATTCTCAAGTCCACGGATGAGAGGTGTCCATTCCTCCGTCTCCGGTGTGGTGTTCAGAGCATCCTCCACCATTTGCAGCTTGGCATCAAGCGCATCAATATGATGCAGGGCTACAGCTTCAGCCATTTGCGGCTGTACCGGGCTGCCCCATTCCCCTAAATTGTGGTGGGACAAGACTAAATGCTGCAGGCCAAGCACCTTCGGCGAATCAAGAGCAATATCCAAAGTAATCGCCGCTTCGGTTATCCAGTTGGATGCCATGGAGATATGCCCGAGCAGTTTTCCCTGCACACTGTATTCCGAGACGATGCCGAGCTGGGCGATCATTTCCTCCGGCTTGGCGATATCGTGCAAAATGATCCCCGCCTTCAGCAAATCCGAATTTAGAAACGAGCGCTGCTTGCACAGAAAATCGCCGATTTCAAGCATTCTCACCATATGGTAGGCAAGCCCGGCAAAATAAGCGTGATGGTGCGTTTTCGCTGCAGGATAAGATTCGAGCTTCTCCTCAACTTTTCCGACGCAAAAACGGACGATCGAACGAATTTCATCATCGCTGATGGCAGCGATGACCGATTGAATGGTATGAATGAGATCGTTCGGTGAAATCGGCGCGGAGCGAATGAAATCCGTCAGCTTGATGCCATCTTCCTCTTTAGCCGGTCGGATTTGCATGATTTTCACCTGCAGCTTCTCCCGGTAAGTCTGCACGAGTCCTCGTACCTTCACGACTCCCATGGGAAAGAACGTCTCTTTATCGGTCTGCGAAGCATCCCAAAATTTAGCAGGCATTTCCCCGGTAGCATCGGCCAATACGATATCTAAAAAATCCTTAGGCGGATTGGCATTCGTCTGCTTTACTTCAAGCTCCTTGAGCAGGTAGAAGCCTACGAATTCATCCTGATTCTTAAGCTGTTTAATTAAGGTCACGGTAGTTTCCTCCCCCAAATGATAGATTTATTATACTACGGGATGGGGGAACTTTGCCTACTCTCTCGCCATCGAACATAACGCCCGCGGCAGCAGCTCCAAAGACACCTGCTTGTCCACAGCCCCAAGCTCGTAAGCAACCTTAGGCATCCCGTACACGACAGACGATTTCTCATCTTGGCCAAGCGTGCGGGCGCCCTTGCGGTGCAGCGATAACAACCCTTTGGCACCATCATACCCCATGCCGGTGAGGATTACGCCCACCGCGCGGGGTCCGCATTCCTTGGCAACCGACTCGAATAACACATCAATCGAGGGGCAATGCCCGTTGATCTTGTCTCCTTCAAAGCACTCCACCTTAAATCCGTTTCCCAGCTTCCGCAGTCGCATATGCCGATCACCCGGCGCGATGAGCACCTTGCCCGGCTCGACGATGTCGCCTGAGGTGGCCTCTTTGACCACAAATCCGGTGCCATGATTTAAGCGCTCGGC
Source organism: Paenibacillus puldeungensis (assembly GCF_042678945.1). NCBI lineage: Bacteria > Bacillati > Bacillota > Bacilli > Caryophanales > Paenibacillaceae > Paenibacillus > Paenibacillus puldeungensis. The sequence continues at coordinate 121,254 of NZ_JBHTLM010000007.1, forward strand.
AAACATCCGCGAGAACACGGGAGGAATATGCTGCACGATCACGATTCCCGGAAAAGTCGGGGGGAGCTGACTTAAAATATGCGATATGGCTTCGGTCCCTCCCGTCGAAGCTCCGATAGCTATTACACGATCTAAGCAAAACGGCTGCTGCTGAGAGATTGGGTTGCCCACGGAGGTGACAGCCGCCCTGGCTGTACTCACCTTCGTACCTGCTGCAATTTTGACCTTGTCAATCAGCTCGCGGATGAACAGCTCCACGCTTTTGGGGGAACGGGTATCCGGCTTACACGCGAAATCGACCGCTCCCGCATTCATCGCATCAAATACAGTGTCACTAATCGTGCTAACGACGATCACCGGCAGCGGATATTGGGGAAGCAGCCGCCGGATAAATTCAATTCCATTCATTTTAGGCATTTCCACATCGCAAATCATGACATCGGGACGAAGGGTTAAAATTTTATCGCGAGCGTCAAACGGATCTACCGCCTTGCCGACGACTTCGATGTGCGGATCCGAGGAAAGCCCCATTGCCAGGACCTCCCGATACATCATGGAATCGTCTACAATCAATATACGCAATTTTCTGAGGGCGCTCATAGCGTCCTCCTTTCTCCAGGTTGCTTACTCCTTCCGATATACCGCGGGCATCACATAATTGAAAGGAGTCGTTTCCCGCGGCAGTGACTCGGAATGACCGATAAACAAGTAGCCGCCCGGCTCCAATTGTTTATAAAATTTCTCGACCAAAGCCTGCTTGGTAGGGTTATCAAAATAAATCATAACATTTCGGCAGAAGATGACATGAAATTTTCTCCGGAACGGAAACGTCGGCTCCATCAGATTAAATTTGCGGAAGATGACTTCCTGCTTTATTTTATCGCTGATGATTGCCTGCCCCTGTCCTCGTAGTTGAAAATATTGATTTCGCCAGTTCATCGGGAGCACCGAAATGTCTTCCAGACTGTACATTCCCTTCTGTGCTTTATCCAAAACTTGGGCAGAAATGTCCGTGGCCAAGACCTTGGCATCCCAGAAAAGCTTGTTCGTCCCAAAAAACTCGTCAATCAGCATCGCCAGCGTATACGGTTCCTCTCCAGAAGAGCATCCCGCGCTCCAGATTCGTAAATCTTTATCCCTAACCGTAGCCTCCAAGTAGGGGAGAATGCTTTCTTTGAAAAAATGAAAGTGATCATTCTCTCGCATAAAAAAGGTATGATTCGTCGTAATCTTATCGACGAGTGTCATCACGGCTTCGCCGGTACGGTCAGAAACTACATAATCGTAATAGTCTTTAAAGCTAGTAAAGTTTTTGCTGACCAGCACATGGTGAAGCCGCCCCATCACGAGAGCTTGCTTCTCCTGCTTTAAGTGAATCCCGTAATTCAGTTGAATGTATTCCGCTAATTGTTTGAATTCCTTCTCCGTAATTTGGATCATAGCTTCATGCTTTCCAATCCTGCCACCTGCTTAACCTCAATGGCCTTCAGCAGATGCATAATGTCGAGATCCATCAATCTCATTACCTCCATCACCGTTACAAATCAACTAAGGCGTTATTACATCTATCTTAGCGCGAAGGTCCGGTAGCAGGAAGTGAGCGTATTCATAGCATGCATCACAAAAAAAGACTGCCCCGATCCTATTCGAACCGCAGGGCAGCTTTAAATCCCAACATTATTTAACCGAACCCATCATGCCGGCTACAAAATGCTTCTGCATGAAGAAGAAGACGAGCGCCGTAGGCAAAGTAGAAATGACGATAGCGGCCATAATCATGCCATAATCCGGAGAGTAACTTGAACCCAGATTGGAGATTAACAGCGGGATCGTTCGTTTTTCCGGCGACTGCAGCACGACAAGCGGCCATAAATAGTTGTTCCAGCTTGACATGAACGTAATGATAGCGGCCGCGGCGTAGGTCGTCTTCATGGTCGGCACGAAGATGCGGAAGAATAACCCCAGCTCCGACAAACCGTCCATCCTCCCCGCCTCTAGCATCTCCCTCGGGAACATTTTCGAGCTCTGCCGGAAGAAAAAAATGAGAAACGCCGTCGTTACCGTTGGTAAAATAACGGAGGTCACCGTGTCGATCCCGATCAACGGAAGACGCCCGGAAAATTTAGCGAATATTTGATACAAAGGCACCATAATCGCGGCAAATGGAATCATCATGGACAAGAGGAGCACATTAAAAATGATATCCTTTGCTTTGCTGCGATAGATTTCAAAACCGTACCCCGCAATTGAAGCGATGAGAAGCGCAATAATCGTGGTAAGAATTGAGATTCTTGCCGAATTCCATAACGATTGGCCGATATTGATCGATTCTGCCAGGTTGCGCATATTGTCCAGCAAATGCCCCCCCGGCAGCAGCTTCCCTTTTGAAACATCAGCGGAGCGGTTTGTGGCACTTACGACGATCCACATAAACGGAAAGATGGAAATCACGGCGGCTATGCTAAGCAAGAAATAAGCCGATACTCGCTTGATTTTCCCCATTATTTGTCACCTGCCGCTTTAAACTGGATGATGGACAACAGCACAATCAGGACGACGATCGAATAGGACACCGTCGCGGCGTATCCAAAATCCGGCGTATATTTGAACGACAAATTGTAAATGTACTGTGAGATCGACAATGTAGCGTTGCCCGGTCCACCCTTGGTGATGTTCATCACCTCATCAAACAGCTGCAGTGTACCGATCGTGGACGTAATCGATGTAAATAGAATGATCGGTTTTAGCAGCGGCACGGTAATCGACCAAAATTGCCTTGTGGAAGATGCGCCATCCATCCGCGCCGCTTCGTAAATGGATTGATCAATGTTTTGCAGAGCCGACAGGTAAAAGATCATATTGTACCCGGTCCATCGCCACGTAATGGCGATAATGATCGTGATTTTGGCCCAAAACGGATCCGTAATCCAATGAATAGGCTCAGCGACCAAATGAAGCTTCAGCAGCATCAGGTTTACAAGACCGTCCACGCCAAACAAATATTTAAAGATGACTGAATAAGCTACTAATGAAGTTACGCAGGGCAAGAAGATCGCCGTTCGGAAAAAGCCCTTAAACCGGAGTTTGCTGTCATTCAGCAGAACTGAGATAAACAAGGCCAGCAAAATCATGATCGGGACCTGAATCAGAAGATACAGGCAAGTATTTGTAAGAGCGGTAATAAATACTTTATCGCTGAACAGCCGCTTGTAATTGTCCAGTCCCGTATAATGCGTGGCTTCTCCGGTCCCCGTCTTAAACGAGAGAAGGAGCGCTTGAATCATCGGATAAAAATAGAACACGCAAATCATTAGTACGGCGAGGCTGATAAACATCCAACCGGTCAGCCGGGTCTGCACCCTTTGTCGAGCAATCGTTCCGTTTCTCATACGCTATTTGAGCTGAGCTTCGGCCTGGGACTGTGCGTCCGCCATAATTTTATCCAAATCCCCGCCGTTTAAATAGTTTTGCATTTCCGCAATGAGGATATCGTCAACCGCGTAAGTATGCATGCCGTAATTAACTCGCGGAATTTGCTGCGTCCATTTGGCGAAATCCTCAATGGTTTTCTGACCTCCGAAAAACTCATCTCCTTGCTTGTAGGCCTCCCCACTCGCCGCTTCCTTCAGCGTAGCAATAACCCCGATGTCCTTAACCAGCTTTTGGTATAGTTCTACGTTCGACCCCATCGTTTTCGCCAGAAAATCAGCCGCCGCTTCCTTGCCAGGGACATTAAGCACATACCAGGAGCTACCGCCCAGATTTGAGGCATTCACGGAGTTCGGCGTATTTTTTAATTTTGGGATCGGTACGATCGTCCACTTGCCGGATTGAGAAGCCTCCACCTTTACCGAAGCCGTAATCCAGTTTCCGGTTGGAATCGAGGCCACATTCCCGCCGTTGAAGCCCGCCAGGAATTGGCTCCAATCGGATATGATGTTGACGATATCGGCCTCCATCATTTTTTTGTACGTGACAAAAGCCTCCTTGAGAGCCGCATTATCTTTTACGTTCGGCGTAACGCCATCCTCCTTCAAATACCATGAGCCCGCCGATTGAATCATAATCCGGATAATGCCTTGGTCGTTCGGATCCAGAGAGAGCATGTATTTCCCGGTTTTGGCTTTGACCGCTTTACCGACTTCAATGAATTTATCCCAATCGGCATTTGTTAAATCCTCCGGGGTGTAGCCGGCCTCCTTTAAATAGTCGGTACGGACATAAAGCCCGGTTACGCCGGAATCGAAGGGAACGCCGTACTGTTTTCCATTTAAACTGGTTGGTGCGATTTTATATTCCGCAAAATTTTCGGGCTTGATAAGGCTCGACATGTCATAAAACGCATCTGGATACGCTTTCAAAAAACTTTGTGCCCGATAATCTTCTATTAATACGATATTGGGTAAGCCGCTGGTCGTTCCCGAATTAAGTCCTGTATTCAGCTTTTGTATGATGTCTGCTTGTGCGTACTCTACCAGATCGATCTTTGCATCCGGCTTGTCAGCGGCATAGGCCTCTTTAGCCAGTTTCATAGCCGCAATGTTGAAGTTCGGATCCCAAGCCCAGACGGTAATTTTGCTGTCCTTCCCCTTGCTTTCATTCGCCGGCTGGTCGTTCGATTGGCTTGAGCATGCCGTCAGCAGCAGGAAAGCCGTTAACAAAATGATGAGTGCTTTTTTCATGTCGAAATCCCCCTTAACCGTATTTGTATAAATACTTCTGTTTACGGTTTGATCTTATCACTGGCAAAAAACATAACGTTAGAAATATATCGATGGGGATTGGTCAAAAATTTGTGAGTTCACTGCAGGCCAAACAAGCTTACTTGTAAAATATTTGGATTTGGCATTTTTTTTAGTTTTCGGTTTGCCATGGCAGCCTGATCCTTACCTTAGTTCCTTCACCTGGCCTGCTCTCTACATCCAGCCCGTAATTGCTGCCATATAGCAGATGAATTCGATCATGCACGTTGCGAATCCCGATCCCGGTAAACAATTTGGAACTGGAGATCAGTTCCTCTCCCGGCTCTAAATTCATGCCCTTTCCGTTGTCCACCACCTCGCAAAAGAGCGTCTCCCCTGACTTTTCAATCATGACGTAGATCAGGCCGGTGCTGCGGTCCTTAAAAGCGTGGAAGAATGCATTTTCGATAAACGGCTGCAGAATCAATTTAGGCAGCTTGGCTTTATAGCAATCCGGAGCAATAAAATATTCGACTCTAATCCCTGATCCATATCGGATATGGTTGATGTATACGTAGTGCTTCAGATTGACAAGCTCCTCCTCGACCGTGATCGTTTCGGCTACGCCGCTGATCGTATGCTGAATGAGGGAGATCAAGGCATGAATCGTTTCAGTCGCCTTCTCTTTATCTCCCCGTCCAACCAAAATATTGACCGAAGCCAGCGTGTTGTAGAGAAAATGGGGGTTAATCTGACGCTGAAGGGCAGCAAGCTCCGCGTTGCGCTGTTCACGCTGCGTATCGACCAACTGCCGAATATATTCGTTCAGCTCATCGAGCATATAGTTGAACGCAGTGGCTAGCTGCTTCGTTTCATAGCTTCCTGCTACGGTAATATAGTTATGGAAGTTGCGCTTGGTCACGCTGGACATCTTTCTGACCAGCATCCGAAGAGATAGCGTCAGTCTTCTGGAAATAAGAAAAAGAATGAATAGAGATACGGATACAATCCCAGTGCCAATCAGCAAAATCTGTTTTACCGGAAGCATTTGGTCTAAAGCCATTTTTTTATCAATCAAATTGACGACATAGAAATCGAAGTTTGGAAGACGGTCCGCGATCATGATCACATTCCGGTCTTGTGCGCGAATGCTGCTGTAGCTCTGTTTTTGTTCCAGCATTTTTTCCGCGCTTCGTAAAATATCCTTCGAGCTTTGGCCGATCATGTCGACCCGGTTGCTGGATAAAACCAATCCACTCGGATCCAAAATCAGCACATCATTGCCTGTACTCGTAAAATTTGCATAAAATTGCTTAAAGTCGCTTTCTCGGATCGTAAGATACAATGTGCCGTATATTTCTTTCGTAGTAGGCGTCATAAGCGCCTTTGAGCCAACGATGAGCCAATCGCCCGCTTGCTTGCGATTTCCCTTGTCCTCCCTCAGCAAATGATAGGATAATCTGGCGGGTTCGTTCCAGGTTGAACGCTCCAGCGCTTTGCTCGACAGTGCCTTTGCAGTTCCGGTCCAGTACGAACGATCATTGTAATAGCTTCTTCCGTTTACGCCGAACACGGCGATGCCTACCTCGTTCAAATCTAACCCACTCTGAATTCGCTTCATTTGCTCGTTCATATCATAATAGGCTTTGGCGTTCGCTATCGAACCCCCGTCTCCATTCGTCAAAAAGCCTTTGATCGCCCTGCTCTGCATCACCTCGCCGGAAACGGTCACCATTGCATAGTTAAACCCTTCAAAGTTTCGTTTGATTTGCTGAATGATCTTGGAGTTTGTGATGCTGAAAGTGTTCATGAACAGCCGCTGGGACATGTGAACCGTAACCCATGAGGTCATGGCTGCAACAGCAATCGTGCTAATCACCATAACGATGAATATTTTGCCGAAAAGGCCAAGCTGCGATATCCTTTCCCATCTGCTGCTCATAAATAACCTTCCTGCATCCGTTTCCGATATTGACTTGGCGACATTCCCCTCTGCTTGCGGAACACTTTTGTAAAATAACTATGGTCCGAGTAACCCACCTGAGTACTGATTTCGGAAATAGGAACGTCTCCGTGATTTAGCAAATCACAGGCTCTCTCGATCCGAACCCGGTTCAAATATTCACTGAACCCCTCCTTGTTATGGGTGGCAAAATAGTTTGACAAATACGAGGGATTAAAATGAAAATGAAGGGCTAGCTCGCTCAAGCTAAGCGGCTCTGCATAATGCTCGTGAATGTAATGGAGCAGTTTCTGCATGGGCTCAGCACCGGAAGAACGCTTCCTCTCCAGCACACATCCCTCCGCCTCAGCAAGGAACTGCTCGGTGATTTGGGCTGCTTCGTGTATATTTCGAGATTCATGGATGCTGCGGAAGTAGTCGTATTTTTTCGCATCCAATCGCTCTGCAGGGAAATTAAACCGATGAAAAACCAAAATGATGTTAAATACGCTTTGTCCTAAAAAAGATTTGAAGTCGTCGCTGTGAATATCCCTTCTACCCGGTAAAGCAGCCACAAATTGTTTAAGCCGGCGAAACGCGGCAAGAAATTGCTGATCGTTCAATTCTTCCGCAAAAGCTTCTGCCGAAAATAGTCTGGCAATCGGTATAGGCTCGGCGATTTGATCCGGAGTGAAAACATGCAAATGAGGGAGGAAAAAATGCTGCTCCAGCAGCATCGGCATTTCTTCGGTTGCTATTTGATACAAGCGGCTTAAATCTTCAAATTCTCGGCTTAGCGCAGCAAGAATAGGTTCGTTTTCTCTGGCGTATTCCTCAGCTAGCCGCTCTGCAAGCTCTTTCAGCGCAGTCCATTGTGAAGGCTCGAAATTTAATAGAAATCGAAGCTGGCCGCCGTCCGGAGATAGCGCTTGGCACCGGATATTACCGGGGAAATATAAGGTTACGGAGTTCAACATGGATTCGATACGCGGTTGCGTTACTTCTAATGCATATTTTTTCTGCGGCTCCAAGGACTGTAAGACCAATAATACGTATAAGGGATGCGGTAAAGCGCTTTGTAAAACGAACATGTCATCTTCAGCCGGATAACCGGCGATGAGTTTATCTAGGATTGTAGTAATGAGCCACCGCCCACTGTAAGCCCTTTCATTTTTGTGCAGAGATTGAGTACGACCCGCGATTTGCTTTAACACATTTAGCAGCTGCTCGGCTTCCATTTTAGGCTTAAGGATGTAATCTGCTGCCCCGTTTTGAAAACTCGACCTTACATACTCAAATTCGCTAAAGCTGCTAAGGACAACGATTTCGATGTCCGGATACCTACTTTTCACTAAGCCCGCCAGCTCTTCCCCATCCATTACGGGCATTACGATATCCAAAAGGAGGATGTGCGGCTTCAAGATAGGTATCAGATCCAGTGCCTCCTGACCGTTTGAAGCCTCCCCGATCATCGTAAATCCTTCTTTCTCCCAGTTGAACAAATGCTTTATGCCTTGACGAACCAGCATTTCATCATCTACGATAAGTACCTTGCAGTAGTTTTCCATATGTTTGCTCACCTTCTTTTCCCAAACGATGTAAATTGTACCTATCATCCACTTTATTACAACTTTCGGATTTCTAAAAGTACCTTCACACCCTGTTTGCACTCCCCCACGATTAATTTGCTTCAAGCAAAACAAAAAACGCGAGCTCGGGGGGAACCCCCTGAACTCGCGTCCTTTACTTCAAATTATCCTTTGAAAATCTTCCGCAGAACAGAATATTTATCTGCCTGCTGCTTCAAGTGCAGTTTTAATTGCATCCACCACTTTGGCAGATACGGCTTTTACACCATCCGTAGTGCCAAAGGCTGCTGGACGGTAACCGTATTTGTGCAATGCACCAGTCGCCGGAGTTTCAATTTCCGCTTTAACGGTTTTTTCATCGGCGGTAAGTTGGTCGGCGGTCTTAGCTTTTCCATCCTTGTCGAGGAAAATGACTTCCATCTTGAATGGCACGTTATTTTGTACAGTTACCATCACATAAACGGATTTGTCTTTGTCAACGCCGGCAAACACGCCGTTCAAATAAGCAGCTTTGTATGGCTCTACGATTTCTGCCTTTTTGAAGGCTCTGTCGATGGCATTTTTAAAGCCTTGGCTGCTGCCGGTTGCTCCGGTTACAACGTCAACTTTAGCTGTGTTCGCTTCCGTTCCCGCTTTCAGGAAATTTTGAGTCAATGTCGGGATCGCTTTTACGACTTCAGCATATGCTTTATCACCGAGATCAACCATGTTAATGCCAACACGGGATAGCTTCAAACCTACGATTACGCCGTTGCGCAGCGTCACATCCGCCCGATTTGTTCCTTTATTAGAGGCGTCGCCATATGCAGTAAACGTACCGTCTTTATAGTTGTTTTGCTTTATGGAAGCATTGTTCAGCAAATCGGTAAATGCCTCTTTCGCTGCCTGGCTCAGTTCCTCTTGACCGGCAACCAATGCCATTTTACTTCCGCTCTTAACCAGTCCTTCATTCAGACTGGCGATCAATGCTTTTTGGCTGTCTGTCAACTTATCATTAGCGATCAGCTTACCATCTGCACCAAATAAGCTTACAGAAGCTTTGACAACTTTATCCGCCTTCAGATCAACGAGCACGAGCACCTTGGATTGGCCGTCTACACCGGCAAAGGTACCTTCAAAATACTGCGCTTTGCCAGGGGTTTTGAGCGCTTTTTCAAATGCTCTTTCTACGGCTACATTCCAGCTATGGCTGCTTTCGGTAGCTCCGGAAATCGCATCGACTTTGTCGTTATAGTTTGCGATATAAGAACCGTTAGCGAGCAATTTAGCCACCATTGGAGCATTCGCCTTAACTACTTCGGAGTAAGCTGTTTCACCGCGGTCAATCAAATTGGTTCCCAATCTGTACAGCTTAACGTCAACCAGCTTATCGTTTCTGATGTAGACATCGGCTCTTTCTACCCCTTTATCTCTGGCATTGCCATAAGCGGAATAGAATCCGTCGATATACTTTACCCCGTTGTCGATTTTAGCATTTTTCTCAGCATCCAAGTAAGCGTTAACGGCTGCTTTAAATTCTTCTTCGTGGCCTGCAATTGCTACCGCATTTGCACCCTTGGCAAGAATTTCGCTACCGATGGAGGATACCAATTTGTATTGGTCTTCGGTCAGCGCCGAATCTTCGATGACGTCGCCATTTTCGTTCAGCGGGGAAACTTTAACTCCCAAACGTTTCGTAGCATCGAAGCTGACAGTTACCATATATTTACCCTGTGGATCTACACCCATGTGCAGGCCGGCAAAATAAGTTTCACCTTGCGGTTTCGTCTTCAGGGCTCTATCAAAAGCTCTGTCGACCGCCAGTTTCCAGCCGCTGCTGGAACGAGTGGCTCCCGATACGACATCGACACTAGCAGCTTGCTCACGGGTTTTACCGAGCAGGTTCTTCTTCATCGTTTCATAGGCTGTCCAAACCCCGCTGTAGTTGTAACGAGCATCACGATCAATTACTTTAGGGCTAGTTCTGAGCAGCTCAATCGCTGTAATTTTGCCCGCTTTGATCGTCACTTTAGCCCCTTCGGTACCTTTGGAATATGCATTGCCGTAAGCAACGTATACACCGTCCAGATAAGGACTTTCTTCTTTAACTACCGGCTTCGCGGCAGGGCTAGTCGTTTTTGTTGCGGCCGGAGTCTTAGCCGTAGTTTTGGCCGGTGTAGCAGCCTTTTTAGTTGTTGTTGCTTTTGTAGTCGTTTTCGCAGGAGTTTTCGTTGATGCCTTGGTTGTTGTTTTCGTAGTTGATTTTGCTGGTGTCTTGGTTGTCTTCTTGGTTGTTGTTTTTGCCGGCGTTTTAGTTGTCGTTTTTGCCGGTGTTGTTGTCTTTGTCGGTTCAGAAGATTCTGACGCTGCAGATACGACATCAATTTTAGAAATTTTTAAAGTAGATGGGTTTACCGTAAATGCAAAGGATGATAAAACCAGTGTGGCGCTTACCGTCAAACTAATTAGTTTTTTCACTTATAATCCTCTCCCTTGTTAATTCGCCAAGTATGTAGCTGCGCATAACCTGTTCCTCGTGATGTGTATACTCTTGATCCTGGTTCTGCTCACATGATCCATTTCGAAACCGTCCGGCCTCTTCTTGGCTAACACGCGTCTTGCGTAACCGGCATGCCTAAATAGTGAATCATTTTACATGTCACAAAGGAAAAGTAGTCGTAACCTTTAGCAGTTTCGGTCCCCTAAAGCAAGCGCTGCGCTTCGAGCAAGCGTATTACGACAACCTTGTAAGGGCTTTCCACATTTCTAGGACCCTGGCCGCAATTATGTCTTGGGTGTAGGTCTTGCCAGGGTTTAAGCCTTACGAGCTAGCCAGCTTATTTTTTGGTCGTAGTCTTCTTAGCTGCTGTTTTCTTTGCAGGTGCTTTTTTAGCTGGTGCTTTTTTAGCTGGTGCTTTCTTAGTTGCTTTCTTCGCAGGTGCTTTCTTAGCTGGTGCTTTCTTTACAGTTGTAGATTTAGCAGCTGCCTTGGTTTCTGTCTTAGCAGGTGCTTTCTCAGCGCTCTCACTGTTTTCAGAACCAGATGCTGCCGATACTACGTCAACGGTTGACAATTTCGTCCCAGTTGGCGCTCCTGCAAACGCAAATGCTGATAAAACCAGTGCTGTGCTTACCGTCATACAAATTAGTTTCTTCACGTGTGATCCTCTCCCTTGTAAGTAATTTGCCAAGGGTAAAGTTGCTAATAGGCTGCTTCATAAGCTTTCTTTTCTTTGTGTTGCTTGTCCAAAAATAATCACTTTTTCCCGAGCAGTCATGCCCCTCCCTCAGCTGTCACGTGTGCTTTGTGTAAACCGCCATTCTCTAGAAATCTTAGTGAATGATTTCACATATCAGCACAGACATTTAGTATCAAGCGGTTACTACCAAATAATAGTACAAATTGTTGGAAAAATTCTGTATACAAAATCACACAGACTGAAATATATGTCACTTTGAACGAATAAATATGCAAAAGGCAGTCGCCGAGTTTAGCTTAGCGACTGCCATACTGTTATTCATGATTTTAATCCGTATTGCCAATAGCAATCCACGTTACAAAACCATAGTTGATGCTGCTTTCTTTAAGCTTTGAAATCGTAATGATCGCTGTATCTGTAGACTGCTCTCTTAACGAGGCATAGTAGGCCGAATGATTGGTCATGGCTACGATCACATAATTAGGGGTTGGAAAAGCCTGCTCAAAACTGATTGCAATTTCTGTCGTCTCCTCATTCCGATGTATTAAAAACGCAGCCATGCCAAACTGCTGAATCGCCGGCTGGTCCTGAATCGTCTGTATCGGAGAAAATGCCAATTGCTCGGGTTTGACTGCTCCAGGTTGTATATGCCGGGATTCGATGGCCCCTTCGGCCAAGTGCTCGCCATGAACAGCGGCTTGAGCGATGTGCTTTTCCTGCACGGAATCCGTCTGCAAGTGTTGGGGACCCACAGCTTCATAACTTAGCACATCTGCATCAACGGCCCCGTTGTGAATATGCAGTCGCTCGATAGACAGCGGCAAGATGTCTTCCCCGCTTATACCGTCTTCAGGCAACAATCCGCGATGCTGCAAATCTGCCGACAAATGCTGGACACTAACGACCTGCGGCGCGATATGGCGGGACTCAACCGCCCCTTCTGTAATATGGCGTCCCTCTACGCTGTCTGACGACAGGTGGGCGCTCAGCACTGAACTTTCGGCCAGGTGACTAGCTGTTACGGCCTCTTCCGCCAAATGACTGCTGTGCACCGACTTCAGCTGCAGATGGTGCGGACCCACCGATGCTGCACGCAGCACTTTCCCATCCACCGACTGCTCTTGCAAATGCTCGCTCCCGATGGACGATGCCTGGATTTCCTGACCGCTTATGCCGTCCTCGGGCAGAAGTCCATTCTGCTGCAGCTCAGCTGCCAGATGCCAAACCGAAACTGCTTGGAACCCGATATGGCGGGACTCAATAGCCTCCTCAACAAGGTGGCTACCCTCCACGCTGTTTACAGACAGATGGGCGCTGAGTACTGAGCCTTCGACCAAATGTCGGCTTTGAACCGCGGCATCAGCCAAGTGGCTGCTGTAAACCGACTCCGGCTGCAGATGGTGCGGACCCACCGATGCTGCACGCAGCACTTTCCCATCCACTGACTGCTCCTGCAAATGCTCTCTCCCGATGGATGATGCCTGGATTTCTTGACCGCTTATGCCCCCCTCAGGCAGAAGTCCATTCTGCTGCAAACTCCCTGACAAATGATGGATTTCAATGGCTTGCGCGCCGATATGACGGGATTCCAGTGTCTCTTCAGCGATGTGGCGACCTTCTACGCTATCATTCGAAAGGTGCTTGCTCTCCACCGCTCCTTCGGCCAAGTGATTTCTGGTGACGGACGCTTCCGCCAAGTGGCTGCCATGTACCGACCCAGGCTGCAAATGCTGCCCGCCTACCGATGCTGCCCGCAGCACTTTCCCATCCACCGACTGCTCTTGCAAATGCCCCCGCCCGATGGACGATGCCTGGATTTCTTGACCGCTTATGCCCTCCTCAGGCAGAAGTCCATTCTGCTGCAAACTCCCTGACAAATGATAGACTTCAATCGCTTGCACGGCGATATGTCGGGATTCCAGCGTCTCTTCAGCGATGTGGCGACCTTCTACGCTATCATTCGAAAGGTGCTTGCTCTCCACTGATCCTTCGGCCAAGTGATTGCTGGTGACGGACGTTTCCGCCAAGTGGCTGCCGTGTACTGACCTAGGCTGCAAATGCTGCCCGCCTACCGATGCTGCTCGCAGCACTGCCCCATCCACCGACTGCTCCTGCAAATGCTCCCTCCCGATGGATGATGCCTGGATTTCTTGACCGCTTATGCCCTCCTCGGGCAGAAGTCCATTCTGCTGCAAACTCCCTGACAAATGATAGACTTCAATCGCTTGCGCGCCGATATGGCGGGATTCCAGCGTCTCTTCAGCGATGTGGCGACCTTCTACGCTATCATTTGAAAGATGCTTGCTCTCCACTGATCCTTCGGCCAACTGTTTGCTGGTGACGGACGCTTCCGCCAAGTGGCTGCCGTGTACCGATCCAGGCTGCAAATGCTGCCCGCCTACCGATGCTGCTCGCAGCACTTTCCCATCCACCGACTGCTCCTGCAAATGCTTCCGCCCGATGGACGATGCCTGGATTTCTTGACCGCTTATGCCCTCCTCAGGCAGAAGTCCATTCTGCTGCAAACTCCCCGACAAATGATGGATTTCAATGGCTTGCGCGGCAATATGGCGGGATTCCAGTGTCTCTTCAGCGATGTGGCGACCTTCTACGCTATCATTTGAAAGATGCTTGCTCTCCACTGATCCTTCGGCCAACTGTTTGCTGGTGACGGACGCTTCCGCCAAGTGGCTGCCGTGTACCGACCCAGGCTGCAAATGCTGCCCGCCTACCGTTGCTACTCGCAACACCGCCCCATCCACCGACTGCTCCTGCAAATGCTCTCTCCCGATGGACGATGCCTGGATTTCTTGACCGCTTATGCCCTCCTCAGGCAGAAGTCCATTCTGCCGCAAACTCCCCGACAAATGATAGGCATCAATCGTTTTTGGGGCAATATGGCGGGATTCCAGCGTCTCTTTAGCGATGTGGCGACCTTCTATGCTATCGTTCGAAAGGTGCTTGCTCTCCACTGATCCTTCGGCCAAGTGATTGCTGGTGACGGATGCTTCCGCCAAGTGGCTGCCATGTACCGATCCAGGCTGCAAATGCTGCCCGCCTACCGATGCTGCTCGCAGCACTTTCCCATCCACCGACTGCTCTTGCAAATGCTCTCTCCCGATGGACGATGGTTGTAAATCATCGCTGCTGACCCCTGTTTCAGGCAATAAACCGTTCTGCTGCAAACTCGCTGACAAATGATAGACTTCAATGGCTTGCGCGCCGATATGGCGGGATTCCAGCGTTTCTTCAGCGATGTGGCGACCTTCTACGCTATCATTCGAAAGGTGCTTGCTCTCCACTAATCCTTCGGCCAAGTGATTGCTGGTGACGGACGCTTCCGCCAAGTGGCTGCCGTGTACCGACCCAGGCTGCAAATGCTGCTTGCCGACCGATGCTGCACGTAGCACTTTCCCATCCACCGACTGCTCTTGCAAATGCCCCCGCCCGATGGACGATGCCTGGATTTCTTGACCGCTTATGCCCTCCTCAGGCAGAAGTCCATTCTGCTGCAAACTCCCTGACAAATGATGGATTTCAATCGCTTGCGCGGCGATATGGCGGGATTCCAGTGTCTCTTCAGCGATGTGGCGACCTTCTACGCTATCATTCGAAAGGTGCTTGCTCTCCACTGATCCTTCGGCCAACTGATTGCTGGTGACGGACGCCTCCGCCAAGTGGCTGCCGTGTACCGACCCAGGCTGCAAATGCTGCCCGCCTACCGATGCTGCTCGCAGCACTGCCCCATCCACCGACTGCTCCTGCAAATGCTCACGACCGATGGACGATGGTTGGATTTCTTGACCGCTTATGCCGTCCTCAGGCAGAAGTCCATTCTGCTGCAAACTCCCCGACAAATGATGGATTTCAATCGCTTGCGCGGCGATATGGCGGGATTCCAGCGTCTCTTCAGCGATGTGGCGACCTTCTACACTATCATTCGAAAGATGCTTACTCTCCACTGATCCTTCGGCCAACTGATTGCTGGTGACGGACGCTTCCGCCAAGTGGCTACCGTGTACCGACCCAGGCTGCAAATGCTGCCCGCCTACCGATGCTGCCCGCAGCACTTTCCCATCCACCGACTGCTCTTGCAAATGCTCCCGCCCGATGGACGATGGCTGGATTTCTTGACCGCTTATGCCGTCCTCAGGCAGAAGTCCGTTCTGATGCAAACTCCCCGACAAATGATAGGCTTCAATCGTTTTGGGGGCAATATGGCGGGATTCCAGCGTCTCTCCAGCGATGTGGCGACCTTCTACGCTACCATTTGAAAGGTGTTTGCTCTCCACTGAACCTTCGGCCAAGTGATTGCTGGTGACGGACGTTTCCGCCAAGTGGCTGCCGTGTACTGACCTAGGCTGCAAATGCTGCCCACCTACCGATGCTGCCCGCAGCACTTTCCCATCCACCGACTGCTCCTGCAAATGCTCCCGCCCGATGGACGATGGCTGGATATCCTCACTGTCAACCCCCGTTTCAGGCAATAAACCGTTCTGCTGCAAACTTGCCGACAAATGGTGGATTTCAATCGTTTTTGGGGCAATATGGCTGGATTTCAGCGTCCCTTCGGCGATGTGGCGCCCCTCTACGCTTTCGGCAGAGAGGTGATAGCCTTCCACCGCTCCTTCGGCAAGGTGGCTGCGGGTGACGGCCGCTTCCGCCAAGTGGTTGCTGTATACGGACTGCGGCCGCAAATGATGTGGACCTACCGCTGCCTTCTTCAGCACTTTCCCATCCACCGACTGCTCCTGCAAATGTTCACGCCCGATGGATGATGGCTGTATATCCTCACCGCTAATGCCTTTCTCAGGAAGCAGGCCGCTTTCCTGGAGTTCGGCTGCCAGGTGACGGACCGAAACCGCCTGGAACCCGATATGGCGGGATTCCAGTGTCCCTTCGGCGATGTGGCGTCCTTCGATGCTTTCCTTCGCTAGATGGTCGCCCCTCACTACGCCTTCAGTCAGGTGTCTTCCTATGATAGCGGCATCAGCCAAATGGCCGCTATGCACCGATTGCGGCTGCAAATGCTGCGGACCTACCGCTTCACGCCGGATTACCTCTCGGTCCACGGACTGCTCTTGCAAATGCTCACGGCCGATGGTGGAAGGCCGTATATCCTCACCGGTAATGCCATCTTCAGGCAGCAGCCCATTCTTCTGCAGCTCCGTCGACAGGTGCCAGGACGAAATCGCCTGGAACCCGATATGGCGGGATTCCAGCATCCCATCGGCAATATGCCGTCCCAAGATACTTTCCTTCTCCAAATGGTGGCTTTCCACGGCACCATCGGCCAGGTGAATGCTGGTGACGGCCGCTACTGACAAGTGGCTGCTGTCTACCGACTGCGGCTGCAAATGCTGCCCGCCTACCGATGATGTCCGCAGCACTTCCCCATCCACGGATTGCTCTTGCAAATGCTCTCGTCCGATGGATAATGGCTGTATATCCACACTGCCAATCCCAACTTCGGGCAATAAACCGCTCTGCTGCAGATTCATGGACAAATGGTTCAGTTCAATCGTGTTCGGAGCAATATGGCGGGACTCCAGCGCCGCTTCCGCGACATGCCGGCCCTTTATGATGCCGTCAGCTAGGTGTCTTCCTTCCACGGAGCCATCGGCCAGTTTTTCCTTCGTGACTGCACCATCTTGCAGCCCCCGCTGCGCCACGGCACCATCAGCCAAATGCCCTTCTTCTACCGCTTTGGCCTGCAAATGGCTCGGAGCGACTACTGCCGGGGCAAGATGCTCCGACTGCACTGCACCCGTGGCAAGGCTCTCCGGCTGAACGGAGCCAGGCGACAAGTGCCAAGCCTGCAAGGAATGCGGGGCTATTTTGGAGGAAGTGATACTTCCCTCGGCCAGCTTGGGTGTGGTAACCGCCAGGTCACCCAGTTTATCGGTGGTGACGCTTTCCGGCGAAAGCTTCAAGGATGTTACAGCGTAATCCTGGAGATGGGGAGAGAAGACAACCCCGGCTCCTAAGTGATCCTCTCGAATCAAACCGGTCTGAAGCAGGCTACCGTCGATGCTGTTCTTCGCCAGGTGCGATCCCTCGACCGAGCCTTTAGCCAAATGTACGGACGATATCTGCTGCGGTGCAATTGCTGACCCGGTCACCGCGCCGGGCTCAATAGCACGGCTTGTAACGCTTCCGGCAGCCAGCTTATCGCTGGTGACGCTATCCTGCTGCAAATGCTTGGAAGCAATCGCCGCTTCGGCAAGATGTTGCCCGTTGACTTCGCCGCCGGCTATTTTCCCTCCCGTAACCGATCCATTCGCAAGATGCCACTCTTGAATCATTTCCGGCAAAAGATGCTCGCCCGATATCGATGCGGGTGCCAGATGAGAGCCCGTAACGGACTCCGGCGCAAGCTGCGCGGACTGAACCGCGGATTTGGCCAAATGGCGGGTTAATACCGCTTCATCCGCGATCTTTCCCGGCAAGATACTCTGATCAGCGATTTTGGAGGAGGTGACTGCCTGTTCTACAATTTGTGGCGTTCCTACGGATTGATCACTTAGTTTTGAAGAGAGGATCGATTTGTCCGCAAAATGCCGGCCCTTAATTTCGCCATCGGCAATATGCTCTTGCCCGATGCTTTCCGGCTGAATGTGGACCTTTTCAACCGCACCTGGAGCAATATGACGGGTCTGAACCGCCCCGTCTCCGATATGCGAGTGCGAGATGCTCCCTTCCTGCAGATGTTTTGCCCCAACACTTGAGAAAGCGAGCAAATCTTGACCTATCAGTCCGGGGGCCAGATGACGGAGCGATATCGCGTTTTCGGCTAAATGATGGCTCCCTACGGCCCCTTCCCGCAGCTTCTCCCCGGTCACCGCGCCGTCGCGGAGCTTGGATGTCGTCACGGAATCGTCGGTAAGCTTCGAGTTGTCTACCGCTCCGTTTGCAAGATTGACGGAACGGATCGTACCGCTGCGGATTTTCTCTGACGTGACCGACTGATCCTGCATAAGCTCCGTCGTCACGATCCACTCGCTTAAATGGCGGCGCTGGATCGATCCGTCCGCCAGCTTTTCCCCGGCGATGACCCGGTCGGCCAGCTTCTCTGACGTAACGCTGCCGTCAGTCAGCTTCTCACCGCCGATGGTGCGATCCTTGATCATCCGGCCCTCGATCGATCCGTCAACCACATGGCTTCCCGTGATGGACAGAGGAGCAATTTTCCCTGCGGTTATAGCCCCGTCAGCGATCTTAATGTTTTCGATCGCATAATCCGCGATCCATGCCGTATCGATGCTTCCCTGCTTCAGCCGAGAGGCGTCGATTGTAAACGGAGCTATTTTTTCTCCGGTAACTGCCGCGTCCATGAGGTCATCGGTATATATGATTCCTTGAACCGGCTTGGGTCCAGATTTTTCAACAATAGTTTCCTGCAGGACATGTTCTCTGAACTGTTCCAGGACCTCCTCTTCTCCCATTTCTGCAGTTGGTACAGCTTCTTCCGGAACCGGATCGGACAAAACAGATGAGGTTTGGTGAATTTGAATCTCCTTATCCTCCGCATGCCGCTCAGCTTTCCTGTCATCCAACATTTTCAATTCATTCACATCCGGATTATCGACATAATAAAGCGTTTTTCTCGGTTTACCGGATTTCGTGGGTCTGAATTTTTTCAAAGTCCGCTCTCTCCTTTACCAAAAAGATGATCGTCTTTGGTATCATATGCGGAGAGTTAGGCACTTGTCACAGAAGCCGATAGGAAGCCAGGAGCTTGGTCTATTCTTAAAAGTAGAAGAAAAGATATATTTTTTTACCGTTTTTGGACCGCCTCTTCAGCGTTACAATAGCGTTGCAGCAAAATACATACACCTGACCTGGAGGCAATTCATCATGGAAACGGAACTATCGGTAATAAAACCAGCTTCAAAAATAAGGCACAACCGCTCGTTCATGATCATTCTCTCAAGCGTGCTGCTTTTGGCTTTTGGCAATAAACTCTACGAAATTATTCTCCCTTTAATGATGTACGACATCACCCACTCCTCTGTCGCGATGTCCAGCATGAAAACAGCCGAGCTGCTGCCGAATTTTTTCTTTGCGATTTTTATCGGCGTATTCGTCGACCGGGTAAATAAAAAACACTGGGTGCTTTGGATGATCGGATTACAGGCCCTGCTCCTCCTGCTGTTTGTTTATTTATTTCGAGCAGAGGTCCATATACTCCCCGTCTATTACGCGATTGGCTTCGTGCTGATGACGCTAAATTACGGATATTTCAATGCCCAGGTCAGCCTGACCAAGCTAAGCGTCCCCAACCGCCAGCTAACGGAAGCCAATACCAAGCTGTCCTTTGCAGAGACGATCGTCGGCATTATGGGCCCGGCTTTGTCCGGCTTGATCCTTATGCTCTCTGACATATCGGACGGACTCTTGATCACTTCACTATGCTATCTGATCGTGATGGGGCTGTTTACACAGTTAAAGCTAGCTCAAGAGAACCGCACAGGGCCAAGGAACAGATTTATGGCGGAGTTTCTCGAAGGCTGGAAGGCGTTTTGGCAAAATAAGCTGCTCATGACGATGACTGTGTTTGTCATCTTTCTCAACTGTACCTCCACCGTGATCAGCACCACCGTTATTTTTTTCGCCAAGGACACCATGCACTTGTCCTCTTCCACCTTGGCCATAGTCCTGTCGGTCTCCGGTGTTGGGGGACTAGCAGGAAGTATGATATTAAACCGGCTGAGGCAGGCGTGGGGGTTAGGTAAAGTGTACGGCGCCACTATTTTGCTTAACGGGCTAGCGTACTTACTGCTTTTTTATACCCATCATTTACCGCTGCTTATCACAGCCTTGCTGCTGACCGGGTTTTCTTCCACCCTAAACAGCATTTGCGTTTACTGCGTTCGTTTGGAACAGACGCCCGCTCATCTGATGGGTAGGATCACCGGCATCACCGGGACATGCTTTCGCGTCGGTATGCCCATCGCTGTATATGCTTCTGGATGGGTTATAGCTTGGTGGGGAACGCCGGTGATCTTTATTTCATGCGCCGTTATGAACGTCTTGTTGTTCCTAATATTCCTGCCTACTCGTTTACGAATGGTACATTAATTTAGCGTTTGCCCGAAAATCATATAACACGGTAAGCTCACTGCTGCTCCCGTACCCAGACGGTCATTTCGCCTTCCCCGCGGTTGGCCCATGCATAATAAGGAATGAACGTGGCCGTCATTTGCTCCATTGGCGGAAGCTCTGCCGTGCTGTACAGCGCGTCGTTCCATTTTTTCTCGTCAAGCCGCAGCGCTTCCGCCTGAATCGTCATGATGGAACCCAGTTGTCCGTCTACACGCCGCGCCGTAAGTTCGGCTGTCTTTGGCAACACCAGCTCATGCAAATTCTCGCCGTTATCCGCCTGCTCCAGACAATACACAAAAGGTCCCCGCTGCAAAG
This sequence comes from Paenibacillus puldeungensis, assembly GCF_042678945.1. Classification (NCBI taxonomy): domain Bacteria; kingdom Bacillati; phylum Bacillota; class Bacilli; order Caryophanales; family Paenibacillaceae; genus Paenibacillus; species Paenibacillus puldeungensis. The sequence continues at coordinate 142,066 of NZ_JBHTLM010000007.1, forward strand.
CTACTTTTCCGATATTGCCACGCACCAGCGGATGGCTGTGCACGCGCACCACAGGCATCTCAAGCCGCAGCTCCACAATATCCCTCGCATTCCAATTCCGATGCACTGTGATGTAACCGTTCTTCATCACACGATTGTCCAGCGGACAAGGCTCTCCATTCACCCGTAGCTCCGCATCGGAACACCAGTCCGGAAGCCGGAGCGCCAGCGTAAAATCCGTTTGCCGGGACTGAGGGGTCACCTCTATAGCAATGCGTCCGTCCCACGGGTAGTCCGTCGTTTGTTTTAACGCAACCGTTCCTCCCCCTACCTTCAGCTCCGCTTCCCCGCCGATATACAAATGGGTGTAAATCGTTTGATCCTGCACTGTATAAATGTATTCTCCCAGCGAGGACAGCAGCCGGGCGACGTTAGGCGGACAGCAGGCGCAACCGAACCACTCCCGACGAACCGGCTTCACGTGGTCGAATTTATGATTGCCTCCGCCGCAGGCCTTCGGGTCTACTTCCAGCGGATTGACGTAGAAGAAATGCTTCCCGTCCCGGGCCATCCCCCCGACAACCGTATTGTAAAGCGCCCGCTCCATCACATCGGCATATTTCGATTCCGGCGTAATTTTCAGCATGCGGTGAGCAAAAAATATAAGGCCGATGGAAGCGCAGGTCTCAGCATAAACCGTATCGTTCGGCAGATCATAGTCGAAGGAAAAAGCTTCTCCATGGGACGTCGAACCGACTCCGCCGGTAATATACATCTGTTTCGTAACGATGTTGTCCCAAAGCTTCAGACAGGCGTCAAACAGGGACTTATCCCCCGTCAGTGCCGCCACGTCAGCCATTCCGGTCAGCATATACATCAGCCGGACCGCGTGACCGGCGGCCTTTTCCTGCTGACGCACCGGCAAATGCGATTGATGGTACGTAAGATCTACATGTTCCTCAAATCCTGACCAAAATGACTTCCCATTCCGCTTTTTAAGCTCCTGTTCAAAAAAGAAAGGCTGCTGTCCACGTTGATCCAGAAAATAGCGGCCGAGGCGCAAATAACGTTCATTTTGCGTCACCTCGTACAGTTTGACGAGCGCCAGCTCGATTTCCTGATGACCGTCGTATCCGGCCAGCTTTCCGGGCTCCGTACCGAACACGGTGTCGATGTAGTCCGCAAACCGGCACACTATATCGAGCAGCTTTCTTTTTCCCGTAGCCCGGTAATAGGCAACGCCCGCCTCGATCATATGCCCGGCAACATAGAGTTCATGGCATTCCGTTAAGTTGGTCCAGCGTTTGTCCGGCTCCTTCACGATAAAATACGTATCCAAATAGCCATCTTCCTGCTGAGCCTGGCCGATGATATCGATCATCTGATCGGCGATTTCCTCCAGCTCCGGATTCCGGTCTGCTTCCAGCATATACGAAACCGCTTCCAACCATTTTGCTACATCAGTATCCTGAAACACAAAACCATAGAAATCTCCCTGCTCCAATCCTGCGGCGATGCGGAAATTACGAACAGCCCCGCTGGGGTCCGCACCATCCATCCGGTCGTTTAGCACCTCCCATTGATACGGTACGACAACGTCACGGACCAGATTAATATAATAATTCCAAAAATCGTCCTGAATCCTTACTTTATTTAATGACACTCTTTCGGATCGCTGCGGTTTCTCTGCTTGCCACATGTCCATAAAGCCTCCTCTTTTTTTGATTTATCATACTGACATTCACTATTTTATCGTATATAATTTGTTGAAAATACGAATGTCCTCAACCTAATAGTTATAATATTTCACACTCATTTTCCAAGGAGTTTTCATATGTATAGAGCAGAGCAGATAATCCATATGATGGCGCCGCCTATTCCTTATTTTCTGGGGTGCGGCTATACCGTTTACCAGCCTAGGGAAGAGCATCCCAGTCGGCGGAATATCGGCATTTTTGACTTCATCGCAATCGAATATGGCACACTTCACATCGGCGAAGCCGAGCAGCAGTGGGCTTTGGGAGCAGGCCAATCGCTGATTCTGCTGCCGAACCAGTACCATTATGCGGTGCGGCCGTGTGAAGAGCCTACGGCTTTTTACTGGCTCCATTTCCACACCGTTTGCTCCTGGCAGCAGCTTCCGGTCGAGCAGTCCCCTTTTCCTTATCCGGATGCTGAGGACCACAACAAGCGCTTTCTGACCCCTCCCTACTCCCTTCAGTTGCCCAAAATGTGGAGCATGCCTTACCCGGAGCAAACGTATCGCTTGTTCCGTCAACTGCTGAAATATTCGGTCAAACGGCAATCGAGCGCCTTCTGGAGCCGGCAGCAGCTCTTCGAAGAAATGCTTCGCGCGATGGATTTGAGGCAGATCGAATCCTATGCTTCACCCGCAATTACCGTAGCCGAGAAAGCCGAGGCCTATATCAAAAGCAACTACCGCTCGGAGCTGAACAGCGAGCAGATGTCCAATGCGCTGCACTTTCATTACAACTACATCACCCGCTGCATGAAGCAGGTATACGGCATGACGCCGGGCGACTATCTCTCCTACTACCGTCTGGAGCAGGCCAAGCTGCTTCTGCTGAAAACGGAATGGCCGATCGCGGAAATCGCCGCATATGTAGGGTTCAGCAGCACGCCTTACTTTTCCAACCGTTTTACGCTTCGCAACGGATGCTCGCCGCGGGAGTTTCGCAAACAGTTCGCCCTATAAGCGAACCATATATCCTGAACGAAAAAAATAAAACTAGGACTATAATTTAGCTCCTAGTTTTGTTCTTCATTTTTTTATTCGGAGGACGCGGTAATGATAACAACGATATTTATGATCTACAACTTGGATTTAATTGCATTAGCTATTTATCCAGATAAGAAAACCTCACTGCTGCAGGCCCAAATATGTGTAACAAAGAAGAGCCAATCTAAAGTTTCGGATCTGGAAGCTGAATAGCTGTATTTTCTACATCTAAATTTGAATTTTATCCCGTCTTTGATTACTTAATTGTAAAAAGTGCATCTAAACTGTTTAATAACGAAGAGCCATGTAGATTGGCCACGATTTAGATGCACTTTTTGCAGTTGTCTATGCAGGGTACGCCCAAAAGTCAAAAATAAATGTACAAAATACATTTAGGAGGAACTACACTGTGCCGCTTAAGACGCAATCCCCCATAGGATTAAAATGAATTAGGTTCACGAATGATCTTTCAGGTTGGATAGATTCACGATCGAATTCAATGAAGCAAATGCCAGCGGACCAAATCCTTCAGATGCTTCACCATGGGGCATGTTTACCTTAAAAGCGTAGGCCTGTCCGTCAATCTCCTTCAAGATATACTCCTGTGTTAGAGTATCGCTGCTGGCGATCAAAAACAGAGAAGCGTCGCGCATCGTCTTATCAATTTCATCGCCCTTTCGCTCCTCCACCTTCCCCGTCTTCGACAGCTCGGATTTAGCCTCCTTCGAAAACTCCTCTACGCTGTAGTCAGAGGGCAGCTTCACAATCTCCACATGGTACTTAGGATCATAATCCATCTGAAGCTGATTCGTCGCGGCATCGAACGAAAACCCGTCAAACAGGTACAGTCCATATCCATGTCCCTTCACCAGCTTGGCGTTTCGCTCCTCTTTAACCCCTTCCAGCTCGACTGCAAGTTTTTTCGCAGGCGGCAGTCCATCCTCCGAGCCCTCTCCTTTAACCGTCTTACCGCTATCGCCGGCGGATACCGTAATCTTGTTCAGCACAAGCTGTTTGATCGGGTCGCTGCCTTGAGTAACCTGCTCGTAATACACATAAGTGACGGAAGCACCTTGCTTGATATTCTTAACCTCAGAGGCCAGTTTCTCATCGATTTGAAAAACGGTAGGCTGACCGTTCATTTCAATCTCTATCGAGTGGTTGTCAACCATCCCCACGAACGTCCCCAATCCGTGCTGTGGCTTGGAGGAATGCTCGGAAGCGTGCTGACTTCTCCCGTTGCCAGAAGCTTCATTTCCACTATTTGCACTGGTATTTGAACCGTCATTACTACAAGCGGCAAACATTAGCGTAAACAATAAAGCGAAGATCAATAATCCGATCTTTTTCATACCTTTATTCACTGAATAACACCCCCACCAAAGAAACGAACACATCGTTAAAAAGGTTGCGGCCTACCGAACTAGCGTCGTCCTCTAATTTAAGCCATTTCATCCTCGGAGGCATCCTCCCCAAATTGAGGAGCTTCTCGTCTCGCAGCAAGCAAGCATAGAATGATCAAAATAAATGCGACCAACGCCATAAAAGGTATGGTAATAAACCCTAGCCAGCCCTGGCCCAAATAATCGACACCGCAAGGCACACCTATTTTGCAAGGAAGTAACTGCGACAGTCCCGGGATTTTCTGTTCCGCATAATGATACAAAGAAATCGAGCCACCTATGGCGCTTAGCGGGATCGCATATGTAATAATGTTCCGGTCGTTGCGGTAGGCTGCAATACCAAGGAGGATCACCTGAGGATACATAAAAATGCGTTGGAACCAGCACAGCTTGCAAGGCTCATAATGCAATACCTCGCTTAGGTACAAACTTCCCGCCGTAGCGACGAGCGAAACCAGCCAGGCAAGATAAATACCGTAATTTTTAAAAAATGCCCGCATCGCGCCTGCTCCCCCTCAATTTATTTACCTTCCAGCTCGTGATCAATATATTTTTTCAGCGCGCTGTAGTCCCCGAGATCGGCGGGATATACCAGACCATTAATGAAAAATGTCGGCGTACTGTCGACCTTCAGCTTGTCCGCAAGCGCATATTGCGCGTCCACTTCACTCTTATAGGTTTTATCCACGATGTCCTGCTTCAATTTGTCGTAATCTATTTCCAAGTTGGTTTTCTTAGCTAGGTCCACAAGAAAATCAGCCGTTGCCCACTCGACCTGCTCATCGCCTTGGTTTTTATAAACCTCGTCAAAATAATTCCAGTAAGCCTTTGCGTTTTGATGATGCACGGATTGAACTGCCAGGGCGGCCGTATAGGAATCAGGCGAAATAAAAGGAAGATTCACAAAATAGAAAGCAACCTTGCCTTGATCGATGTAGTCCTTGAGAAGCTGCGGTTTGATGAGTTCATTCACCTGCTTGCAGGCCGGACATTTAAAGTCCCCGAATTCTACAATCTTCACCGATGCGTCAGGACTGCCCAATACAGGTAGGCTGGCATAGTCAAACTCGGCTGCCTTGGATTTTGGTTGAATCAACACCGCGACGATAATAAGCGCAAGTATTACCCCTACCGTCGTGAACCAGATCAGGCGTCTTGTTTTTTGCTTCTGCTTGAGCTGCTCTTTTTTACGCTGAGCCAAAGCGTTGTTATTGGTTTTCGGCGGCATTTGAACCCTTCTTTCCTCGCTAAATTAAAATCTTTATTATCCTGCAACCATTCTAGTTACAAATGCAAATTCCGTCAAGCAAAGGTCGTTTGAGAACAGTGTACACGTTGATAAGAATATAAAAGGGGCCGTCCCCTCCCAATATTTCTACGAAGAGACAGCCCGCCATGTGATGTTTATAATTCACAACTGCTATTTTCTAGCAGTGAACAGTTGATGATTACTGCGACTAATTACTGCGCTGCGTTAGCTGGTTTCGCTTCAGCCGCTGGAGCAGCTTCCGTACCTGCTGCCTCCAATTCGGTGTCTTCATCGGACATACGAGTCATTACGATGGAAGCGAGCAGTTCATCCGCTTGCTCGTGCATAATCAAGCCTTTTGGAAGCTTAACGTCTGCAGCCAGCAATTTATCCCCTGCATCCAGAGCGGAGATATCGATCTCGATGCTTGCCGGCAAAACGTCAGGCAGTCCTTCTACTTCAAGCTCCGTGGCTTGAATTTGCAGCACGCCGCCTACTTTTGTCCCTTTCGCCGTACCTGTATAGTGCACCGGCATTTTTACGCGAATCGTTTTATTTTTTGAAACCTGTTGAAAATCGACGTGGATAATTTTCCCTTCTCTTTGTTGAATCTCTTTAATCAGAACCGGAAAACTATGCCCACCTTCTACCTTCAGGTCGAAAAATTCCGATCTTCCAGTACGGACTACCTTCACAAGCTCTCTGACATCTACATGAACCGCCAGATTTCCGGAATCGCCCCCATAAATTACGGCAGGAACTCGGCCGCTTTGTCTTAGCTGGTGCAGCGATGAACGGGTAAACTCCGTTCTTGGCGTGACATCCAAATGAAACGAGTGATGGTTCGTACTCATCTTGCAACAACCTCCTTGAATTGACCGGCGTAATTAAACGCCATAACGTTTATTACCCACATTTGAGACCAAGTTAACAGGTTTTTAATATTTTTTTCAAAAAAATTTACATAGAGTTATAAATTTTACACAGATTTTACAAAAGTCAGTGTTGTGTGACGCCTGTTCATAGTAAAATAGAAGATATATTGTTTACCCCCATACATATGTTTGTCTACCGCAAAACGGAGGTCGTGTATCAATGGCGCTAGTAGAATCGAACAAACAGGGTTCCCGATATTTAAATCGCGATCTGAGCTGGGTCGAGTTCAACCGTCGGGTGCTCATGGAGGCAAAAGACCCCGGAACACCTCTGCTCGAAAGAGCCAAATTTCTGTCGATCGTTTCGAGTAATTTGGATGAGTTTATGAGTGTGCGTGTAGCCGGTATTCAAGATCAAATCCGGGCGGGTTATACCAAGACAGATTTTACGGGATATACGCCGGCTGGATTGTACAAACGCCTAATCTCACGGATCTCGGCGATGGTGGGAGAGCAATACCGGACCTTTCGCGAGCTATCGAGACAGTTGGGCAAGGAGCATATTTTGTTTTTGAAATATGACGAGCTGAATTCGATGCAGCGAAAATCGATGGAAACCTACTACCACGATATCATTTTTCCGGTGCTTACTCCGATGGCCGTGGACCAGAGTCGACCATTTCCTCTCGTGCATACCGGCTTCGTTTATCTCGCCGTCGTCTTACAACGGGAGCAAGAGCAGCTAGTGGATGAAGAAGAGCAGGAACCCTATTTTGCTATCGTACAAATACCGTCTAATCTGGCTCGAATTATTCCTTTACCACACCACTCCAATAGTAAAAAACAAACTTTCATTTTGATCGAAGAGCTCATTCGTCACCATATACAAACGCTCTTTAGCGGTTACATTCCGCTCGCAGTGCATGAATTCCGGCTGACGCGCAACGCCGACCTGGCGATCGATGAAGAAGGAGCCGAGGATTTGCTCGAAGAGATTGAGAAGGAACTGCGAAAGCGCCGCTGGGGTGCACCGGTTAGACTGGAGATTCAAAAAGGCATTCATCCCTATGCACTCGAAGTGTTGGAGGATGAGTTCGAAATTACCGATGCGATCTTTGAAATCGACGGGCCACTGGACCTGAGCTTTCTCGGTAAGCTGCCTGGATTGGTAAAAGGTTATCCAAAACTGCGTTATCCGCAAATTGATCCGGTTTACCCGCGGGAATTTGATGAGGAAGAAGATTACTTCGAGGTTCTAAAGCAACGTGACGTACTCGTTTACCACCCTTATGAAAGCTTTGACGCTGTTACCGATTTTATCAGCCAAGCATCAGAGGATCCGGCCGTCATGGCAATCAAGATGACGCTGTACCGGGTCAGCGGCAATTCACCGCTCATCAAGGCTCTGGCTCATGCAGCAGAATCCGGCAAACAGGTTACCGTTGTCGTGGAGCTGAAAGCCCGGTTTGATGAGGAGCGAAACATCGCCTGGGCACGAACCCTGGAGAAGGCTGGATGTCATGTCGTATACGGATTGGTCGGGCTGAAGACCCATGCCAAAATACTGCTTGTTGTACGTCAGGAAGGACGGGACCTCAAGCGCTACGTCCATGTCGGAACCGGCAATTATAACGATATCACCGCACGGCTCTACACCGATATTGGATTGTTCACGACCGATCCGAAGATCGGGGAAGATGCGTCACAGCTGTTCAATTTGATTACCGGCTATTCGGAAGCCGATCAGTGGCAGGCCATTACGGTTGCTCCGACGGATATGAAGGACAAGCTATTTACGCTGATCCGCCGGGAAGCGGAGCATGCAGCCGCAGGCAGGCAGGCCCGTATCATCGCCAAAATGAACTCCTTGTCCAACCAGGAGATGATTGATGAGCTGTATGCCGCTTCTCAGGTCGGCGTGAACATCGATTTGATCGTTCGCGGTGTCTGCTGCCTGCGCCCCGGCGTCGAGGGACTCAGTGAGCGAATCAATGTGCGGAGCATAGTGGACCGTTTTCTCGAGCATTCGCGAATTTATTACTTCGAGAATGGCGGGCATCCAGAGGTTTGGCTCTCCAGTGCCGATTGGATGACGCGGAATTTAACGCGGCGCTTAGAGTTGATGTGCCCGGTTTCCAAGAAGGATACCCGCGAGACGCTGGTCCAGATTCTAATGCTGTCGCTCTCCGACAATGTAAAAGCGAAGTTGCTGATCCAAAACGGAAAATACGAACCGATCACAAGCCGCCAGCCTTCCTGCCGGAGCCAATTTGCTGCTCTGGATATCAATGCGTGGAAGCATTTTGAATCTCCCACTCCAACTTGATGCCCCAAATCTTCTTGAAGTTCTTTGCCGCAGCCTCAAGCTGCCTGGTTTCCAGGTAAGCCTGGCTGCGGCATTTTAGTTTGAGCAGAAGGGCTCCATGCTCGTGCTTGGCATTCATACTCTGTATGCATTGCGTTTCGCTAATATCCAAAGCGATGGCAAGCTCCAAAAGCGTACCCAGTTTGCTGATCAGTTCTGTGTCCCGCTCCTGCAGCAGACTCCGGTATTCACTCGTACCCATTCTTTTTCCATGATTGGTTACGTAATCTACTATAGAACCGCATAACACGACCTCACGGTGATTTAGCGCGCCTAGAGGTGCATTCATTAACCAGTACATGGTGTGTTTATCGTATTGGTGATAGCGGATCCCGCTACCAATTTTGTATAGCATAGCGGCTGTCGTAATTAGCTTTCTCGTACCAGGCTCCTCCGTCTCGTCCACCATTAAATCATACAGCTGCTTGGCAAAGTGGCTGACCTGCTCGAAATGAGCCATTGGGGCAACGTTATGAAAAGCAAGCAGGGATCGTGTCTGCCTTGGCAGCACTTCAGAAGGCGAAGGGACACCAATTCCAAGCATATCAAGCAATAGGCCTTCCCTTATTCCTGTCCCGCTGACTAGACAATGGCTTGCTCCGATGTGCGAGAACACCATTTGCAGGATGATCGTACCTGGAACGATGATATCGGATCGCGTCTTTGACAATCCGTCGATTCGCTTACGCTTTTCAAGTGGCATGTAAGGCAACGTATCAGCAAAACTTTCTATACTCTCCCGCTCTAGCTTATAGTGATGCGCAACACGCAGCGGGTATTTTTGTTTTCGCTGATTCAGCTTGCCGAGTGTTCGAATCGTTCCGCCGAGTCCGATTAAAGGAAGCTCCGGGTGGGCCGTGACCCAACGCACCCCAGCAAGCATTCGCTCGATCTCCGACTTTAGACCTTCCACCTCAGAAGTGGTCCAAGAATCTTTATCGCCGAACTTCAACTGAGCATTAACCGCCCCAAGCGGGAGAGAGATACTTCGCAGCAATTTTCGATCGCGGAATAACGTAATTTCCGTACTGCCTCCGCCAATATCAATAATGAAGCCATCGTCCATTTCCATCCCTCCGACTACGCCGACAAACCCGAAATATGCCTCCTGTTCGCCGGACAGCAGTTCTACCTGAAGGTCTGTCTTTTCCGTCAGCAGCTCCACGATTTGGTCCGCATTGGAGGCGTTTCGGATGGCTGCCGTAGCAGCTACCCGAATCTTTTGACAGCCGTATACACGACAAATATCTCGAAACTGGACAAGAATCGGGACAATGGACAAAATATCGCGCTTTTCCAATACTCCGTCACTCGTTATCTTTTCACTTAATCGTGCGGATTCTTTGTTTTCGTTGACCAGTCTGTACTCCCCTTGCGAAGTTGTTTCATAAATGGCCAGCCGGATGGAGTTGGACCCTATGTCAATAATGCCGATCATCGTGCGATTGTTCTCCATGAATATGCTCCTGTTATCACATAAAGTAAGTTTTAAGTTCACTTTATCCCAAAAACGGTAAAAAATAAACCGGCCCTACCTTGATATTGAAAAAAACCGGCGCTGTGTAAGCGCCGGCTTTGGAAACCCTGCAAAAACATTTGGAAAAGACTAGTTTATCCTAAAGCTCACCTTCGAGTTTTATTCGCCGATCCCCCGAACCAATTCAACGACTTCCTGTGCGGTTTGCATTTGCAGCGCTTTGGCAGCAAGCTCCTCCATGTCCTTCTTGGACAGCTTGGATATTTGTGAACGGGCCGGCAAAATCGATGTCGCGCTCATGCTGAACTCGTCCAGGCCAAGACCAAGCAATAATGGAATTGCTGTCGCATCTCCAGCCATTTCGCCGCACATTCCCGCCCAGCGGCCTTCTTTATGAGCTGCATCAATCACCATTTTGACGAGGCGCAGAATCGACGGATTATATGGCTGATACAAGTAGGAAACGCGTTCATTCATCCGGTCCGCTGCCATGGTGTATTGAATTAGGTCGTTGGTTCCAATGCTGAAGAAGTCTACTTCCTTCGCAAATTGGTCGGCCAAAACCGCCGTTGATGGAATTTCCACCATAATGCCGAGCTGAATTTCCTCAGATACCTTGACGCCTTCGGCAGCCAGCTTCTCCTTCTCTTCCAGAAGCAGCGCTTTGGCGGCGCGGAATTCATCCAGCGTAGCGATCATCGGGAACATAATCCGTAACGATCCGTAGACACTGGCCCGAAGGAGCGCACGAAGCTGCGTACGGAAAATATCCGTTTGCTCCAGGCACAGACGAATAGCCCGGAAACCGAGAAACGGGTTCATTTCCTTCGGCAAATCCAGATATGGCAGCTCCTTATCGCCACCGATATCCAGCGTTCTTACAACGACAGGTTTGCCTTCCATTTTTTCAAGTACGGTCTTGTAAGCATTGAATTGAACTTCCTCGGAAGGCAGTTCGGTCCGCCCCATGTACAGAAATTCGGTCCGATAAAGGCCAACACCTTCGCCACCGTTCTCCAGCACGCCGGCAACATCGTTCGGAGTTCCGATATTTGCGGCCAGTTCGACATGAACGCCGTCCTTCGATGTAGTAGCTACTGCACGCAGCTTTTTCCACTCTTCGATTTGCTTCAAATGGTTTTCACGCTTTTGCGTATATTCGTTTACTACATCGTCCGTAGGATTTATAATGACGTTGCCATCCAGCCCATCAACGATAACGAGATCGCCGCTGTTCACTTTACTAAGCACTTCTTTGGTTCCGACGACCGCCGGAATTTCCAAGGAACGAGCCATAATGGCGGAATGGGAAGTACGCCCACCAATGTTGGTCGTAAAGCCTTTCACATATTGTCGATTAAGCTGGGCCGTGTCTGACGGCGTTAAGTCCTCGGCAATGACGACGACTTCTTCGCTGATATCAGCTGGATTTACGTAAGTGAGCCCAAGCAGATGCGTAAGCACCCGTTTGGTCACATCCCGCATATCCGCAGCGCGCTCCTGAAGATAGGCGCTTTTCATGTTTTCAAACATGGTGATGAATTCCGTTGCTGTTTCATTCAGTGCGAATTCAGCGTTTACCTTCTCAGCGGCGATTTTGTCGCGTACCGGTGTAAGCAGCTCAGGGTCGTTTAGAATGAGCAGGTGAGATTCGAAAATCTCCGCTTTTTTCTCGCCAAGCTCTTGAAGCGTGCGCTCTTTAATCGCCTCAAGCTCCTGCTGAGATTTAGCCAGAGCATCATCCAACCGCGCTAGCTCGGCAGCGGAATCCTGGGCATCCCGGCGCTTCACCGTGTAATCCGGATGCTCCAGTTTGAATGCCTTGGCGATCGCTACGCCTGCCGAAGCGGCAATGCCTTTAATGTTAAGCATTAACTTCTCCTAACCCTTCGTTAACCATAACATCGGTGAGCGCTTGAAGGGCTTCAGCCGCTTCTTCCCCATCCACGAACAGGGTAATGGTATCGCCTTTCTCAAGTCCGAGCGACAATACGCCAAGAATCGATTTCAAAGTAACTTTTTTCCCTTTCGCTTCTGCAAAGGATTCAGCACCTTTAAATTTATTGGCTGTGTTGACCAGGGCTGTAGCAGGACGTGCATGAATTCCGTCTTCATCTGTGATTCTAAAGTTTCTTTCCATATTAATCCTCTCGCTTTCAGTTCATAATGATTTATTTGTAACGGTACCTCAATAATTTGAGGTACCATATTTAATAAGTTGTTAATATGCGTTTCGAATCAACAATCGACTCGAATTACTCGATCGTGACAATGTCACCTTCACCGATGGATAGCTTCCCGGTTTTGTGAAGCTTCACCGAAGCACCTTCCGGCAAGTTGGAAAATACAATCGGTGAAATAATCGACGGAGCATGCTCCTTCACGTATTCGAGGTCCACTTCCATAATCGGTTGACCTGCCGCTACAAGGTCGCCCTCCTTAACGAGGATATTGAAACCTTGGCCTTTCAGCTTGACCGTATTCACCCCGATATGAACGAGCACTTCCTTTCCGCCGTCCGACATAATGCCAATGGCGTGTTTGCTCGGGAAAACGTTAAACACTTTACCATAAACCGGAGACGCAATCTTACCGTCATGCGGCAGTACGGCAAATCCGTCGCCCGTCATTCTTTCGGAGAATACGGGATCCGGTACGTTGGAAATATCCATCAGCTCGCCGTTTACCGGCATTACGATATCCTCACGGATAATCGCATCGCCGTCTTGTGCTGCTTGCTGCTCGACCTCGGCCGGCTTCACCGCAGTGGTTTTCGGCTCAATTTTAGGCGTTTTGCCGTTCATAATGTCGGCGATTTGCGATTTGATGGTATCTGAACGGGTACCAAAGATCGCCTGAATGTTGTTGCCAACCTCAAGTACACCGGAAGCCCCCAGCTTTTTGAGCCGGTCTTTGCTGACTTGACCTTTCTCCTTGACTTCAACCCTCAAACGGGTAATACAAGCGTCGAGGTGAACGATGTTTTCTTTACCGCCAAGCGCAGTCAAAATATTGTGTGGAAGCTCATCCTGTGTGACCGCTCCCTGTGCTTGTGTACCCTCTTCTTCATCCTCCGGATCTTCTCGGCCCGGCGTTCTCAAGTTAAATTTGCGAATAACGTACCGGAATCCGAAGTAGTAGATGACCGCAAAGATCAAACCTACAATTATGACATTCCACCAAGGAGTACGGTTTGGAATAACCCCGAAAATCAGGTAGTCAATCAAACCGCCGGAGAAGGTCATCCCGATTTTGGTGCCGAGAATATGCATTGTCATAAACGACAACCCGGCAAAAATCGTATGCACAGCGAACAGCACCGGTGCTACGAACAAGAACGAGAACTCAAGTGGTTCCGTAATCCCTGTCAGAAAAGAAGTGAGCGCAGCCGAGCCCATAATCCCGGCAACATATTTTTTATGTTCCGGTCTAGCTTCGTGGTAAATCGCCAGTGCCGCAGCAGGAAGCCCGAACATCATGAATGGGAATTTACCAGTCATAAATGTACCGGCTGTAAACGGCACACCGTCACGCAGCTGAGCCATGAAGATTTGTTGGTCCCCGCGAACGAGTTGTCCTGCCTTATTCACATATTCACCAAATTCAAACCAGAACGGAGAATAGAAAATATGGTGCAGGCCGAACGGAATTAGCGCACGTTCTACCACCCCGAAAATAAACGCGGACAGTGTCCGGTTTTGTTCCAGCATAAAGTGAGATGCGGAGTTCAATCCATGCTGGATCGGCGGCCAGATGATAACCATAAGCAAGCCGAGCAGTACTGACGTAGCCGCCGTCATGATCGGTACAAATCGCTTACCTGCAAAGAATCCAAGATACGACGGAAGCTCGATTCTGAAAAATCGGTTGTACATATAAGCTGCGAGTATACCGACGATAATCCCGCCAAAAACCCCCGTAGCCAGTGTCGGAATTCCAAGCACGTTAGCATAAGCCGCATCGGTACCGATCATAGCAGGAGTTATACCGATAACCGTTCCCATCGTTACATTCATAACGAGATAACCGATGATCGCGGCTAGACCGGCAACGCCTTCCCCTCCAGCCAAGCCAACGGCAACGCCGACGGCAAATAGTAGAGCCAGGTTGCTGAATACAATTTGTCCGGCATTCATCATGACGGTAGCTACCGCATGAACCGGAGCATTATCCAAAGCCGGTACTAGATCAAGAAACTCCGGGCTGACCAGCATGTTGCCGATCCCCAGCAGAAGACCTGCTGCAGGAAGCAGGGCAACAGGCAGCATCAACGCTTTACCGACTCTTTGTAAAATACCAAAAAACCGTTTAAACATAAACACCCTCCTGTGCTAAGTCGTTAGTGTCTCAAACAACAAAAAAAGCATGAGCCAAAAAAGTGTCAGAAAGGATCTTCTCGTTAAGGGATATAATGCCCCGATAATGGAAGATACAATCAAAACCTTTTATCAACTCATGCCTGATCGAATCAGTTACACATTGTGATTATGAAATTGTTGTTGATGAACAACAGGAATTATAGCAGACCTTTTTGACATATGCAAGCGATTTAGTCAACATTTTTAGGAGCAACCCGATGCAAATGCATCGTTAAGTAGCTGACTTCTGCCTGATAAACTGGCTTTTTCAGTCGTTGTTCCATAATTTTAGTCAATTTCCAAGCTAACGAATATAAAACGGGATATTCCTGTTTGAGCAGCATTTCAAGTTTTTCCACTTCTCCGATTTGCTCACCGCGCCGGATCCGCTCAATCGCAAAGCGCAGATGAGTGAGGAGCCGGGAATAATCCAAGGAGGTTCTCGCGATTTTAAATTCCAGCTCATTTTCGATAACTCCGACCAAATCGGCAATCAGCTGAGCATGCCCTCGTACCTCGCTTATATGACGGTTGGTGATTGCACTGTTTATGTGAAGGGCTACAAAGCCAATCTCATCCTCACCAAGATCGATACCCATCTTGCGACGAATTAACTCAATAGCATATTCGGCAAGTTCATACTCGACCGGATAAATCTCTTTCGTTTCGCACAAAAACGGGTTATGAAAGGCGATATCCTGTTCGGCCCGCTTAATGGCAAAGGCAAGATGGTCTGTTAAGGCGATATGAATATGCTCGTTAAGCTCGGTTTCGGTTTTCTCAGAAATATGCGTAATAATTTCACCGATAATCTCGATTAACTGCTCATCCACTTGAGGGACGAGTTGTTTATATTGTTCCTGTTCCTGTTGATTCGTCAGAATGAACATTTTCTCAACGGCTTCAAGCGGAATAACCTCATCCGTCTTGCGATTAAATCCGATACCTTTACCAATCACAACGACCTCGTTATGCTCCGGGTGGTTAGCTATAATGACGTTGTTGTTCAACACTTTCGCCACGCGTAGGCTGCTCACGATTGCACCTCTTCTTGTCCTAATCTCCGAACCGTTCACGTCCATTATAGTCTATCGTTTAGGCAATGGGGGATACTTCTTCAGACGTATTTCAGACGCAAATTTCAAAAGCGCCTCGCTAGTAAAGCGGGACGCTTATAATAATTATTATCATATGAAAAATTACAGGTAACTGCGCCAATTGTCAAGTGAAAACCCGGTAGCAAGCGAATGCCAAAATATCGTAATGACAAATAGGATCACGTTTCCTGTGAGGCAGCACTCTCCAGAGCAACACTTTCTTTATCACGATCGTGCTTTAAGACTGGCTCTACTGGTTGTATCTGCTGTGACAGCGCGGCGGGAGCTACTTTTCCATTAGCAAAGCTTTGAATCAGTCGATCCAATTCAATACCTGATACGCTCTTTAGCATATCCGGAGCCGTAGCCATCAATTCCGTAACATAATTGCTGACTCTCGCGGCGCCTTCCCCTTTCCCGGTATCTACCACCGTCAATTTGTCGATCGAGGACAAAGGTCCCGCAATTTTCCCGGCCAGCTCCGGCAACATCTTGACGACGATATCGAGAACCGCCGCTTCCCCGAATTTTTGGAACGCTTCAGCCAGCTTCTCCTTAGCTTCCGCTTCAGCCAGACCACGCAAGCGTATAATCTCGGCATCGGCCGTACCCTTCGCCCGCTCGGCGTCGGCGATCGCTAGGCCTTCAAGCCGCTTCTGCTCAGCCGATGCTTTCGCCTGCGTTTCGATAGAGTATTGCAAGGCGTCGGCCTCCCGCATTTTGCGAGCCTTTTCGGCCTCCGCCGCCTGCTCGACCGCATACCGGTCCGCATCAGCTTTTTTCTTCACTTCCGCATCGTATTGTTTTTGACGTACCATAATCTCTTTGTCCTGCAAGTCGATTTCTCGCTCTTTCCGAACGAGCTCAACTTTCATCTGCTCCTCGACCATTGTTTGCTTGGCCCGGGCTTCCTGAATATGATAAGCCTGATCCGCTTCCGCTTTGGCGGTATCCTGCTCCTTCTTAAAGGCGGCTACTTTCAGCTCCTTCTCTTTCTGAGCTTCCGCTATATTCGTGTCCCGCAGCAGCTCTGCCTTCTGCCCCGACTCCTCGGCGAGGGCCTTCTGAATCCGTGAATCGCGAAGCGCCTCCGCCTCAGCGATATCTGCATCTCGTTTTACAGCCGCAATTCTAGGCTTTCCAAGCGCCTCCAGATAACCGTGTTTGTCGCGCACATCCTTAATCGTGAAGGAAACGATCTGCAGACCCATTTTTTTGAGATCACGCGCGGCTACGCCCTGTACTTCCTGAGCGAATTTGTCCCGATTTCTGTATACCTCTTCCACGGTCATAGAGCCCAGGATGGATCTCAAGTGGCCTTCCAGCACTTCCTGTGCTTCACCCTTGAGAGCTTCGATCGGCTTGCCCATGAACTGTTCGGCCGCAGTGGCAACATCCTCGATAGAGCTTCCAACCTTAATAATGGCTACACCATCCGCTGATACCGGAACCCCTTGCTCCGTATACACCTCAGGAGTCATAACATCAAGCTTATGGGACAAGAGGGATAGAAATTCAGCTTTCTGAAAAATCGGCCAAATAAAAGCCCCGCCACCGCGTACAATTTTGATCTTTCTTCCAGCCTGGTCATCGGAAATGTTTCGGCTTCCAAGAAATGAGCCTGTCACGATCATTGCTTCGTCTGGCCCTACCGTTTTGTACCGAGCCCAGAATGCAATGCCCAGAACGATAATCACAACGATGACAACGATCGGAATAAGTAAAAAATCAGGAATTGCTTCTAACAATTACTCCAGCTCCTTTGAATTTTGATTTTCGTAAAGCTCAGATACCTGAACAATCCCGTCCTTGACATCCACGACAACGACTATCGTTCCTGCCGGAATCTCCCGTCGATCCCAGCTGACTGCAATATGAAGTGTATTGCCGCCAACCAGCTTTAACATCACCTCACCATAACCTTCTTGGGGAATAGGCACGGTAACTTCACCTACTTTGCCGGGAAGCTCCGCTTCTGAATAGGCTGTTGAGTTTTCACTGTTCTCCATCGGCTTTACATAGGCAAAATAGATGATTAGCCCCAATACCACAGCGATGAGAAGCGCGAAAATAACAACCGTCACCGCAGATAACCCTGTGTAACGGCTTAAAATGATCCCGGCCCCACCGAAACCAGTAACGACCGAAGCCGTAACTACAGGCTTTAAAAAGTCCAGCGACGTAAAATCAAGCAACCCGTCCAGCCAGCCTCCAATGAGATCGCCTAACAGCGCGCTGATAATGGCAAACAAGGCCCCTCCTACAAAGCAGCCCCAGAAAAGAGCCTCCATTACGCGCAGCCCCTCCTTTCTACTGTAAAAAAAGTGCATACACAAATAATTAATACGTAATATGGATAATTTTGTTTCGTGATGCAAAAAAACCGATTTTTGTCATGAATAAAAAAACACAGGCCACTCAAGATTTCACCATGAGCAACCCGTGTTTTCTTTATCGCGAACTAAACTATAGAGACATCCGATAAATTTCCGTCACATCCTGTTTATCCAGGACAGCAAAATTACCAAATGGACCAAATTTAACAGCCTTATCCGCCATGACCTCAAGGTGGCTGTCATCAATTTCATAATCAGCTAGACGACTTGGGGCCCCGATCGAATTCCAGAATGAACGCAGCGCGTCAATTCCCTCAAGGGCGATAACCTCATCACTTTTACCTGTCGGATCAACGTTGAACACATTTACCGCTAACCGCTTGAAGCGAGGAATATCGTGATGCATATTGTACTTCATCCAGTTCGGGAATAGAATAGCAAGGCCCCCGCCATGAGGAATGTCGTACACGGCCGAAACAGCATGCTCGATGTTATGCGTCGCCCAGTCGCCCGCTAGTCCCATATTGACAACCCCATTCAGGGCCATCGTTCCGCTGAGCAAAATCGTCTCCCGGTGCTCGTAGCTTTCGAGATTTTGAATCAGCTTTGGCGCAGTCTCGATAACCGTCTTCAGAATGGCTTCACATAAGCCGTCCTGGAGTGGCGTATTTGTTGTCTTATGAAAGTAATGTTCAAATACATGGGACATAATGTCTACCATTCCGTACACCGTCTGATCTTTTGGCAGAGAATATGTATTGACCGGGTCTAGAATGGAAAAAACAGGATAAGCGAGCTTGCTGCCCCATCCCAGCTTCTCTTTTGTGTCTTCATTCGTAATGACCGAATTTCCGTTCATCTCCGAACCGGTTGCGGCCATCGTCAGTACCGTACCGAGCGGTAGCGCATCTTTCGGAGCGGCCTTGTGTACTGCAAAGTCCCACATGTCTCCATCATATTTTGCCCCTACAGCAATCGCTTTTGAACAGTCCAGGACGCTTCCACCGCCTACGGCGAGCACCAGATCGATTCCCTTTGACTTGCACAGCTCTACCCCGCGATGAACGGTTGATAACCGCGGATTTGGCTCTACACCGGCCAGCTCTGTAACCTCGGTTCCAATCTCGTTTAGGACGCTTATGACTTTATCGTACAACCCAGTCCGCTTGATGCTCCCGCCGCCGTAAACGAGTAGTACTTTTTTACCATATGCCGGCACTTCTTTTTTCAAGGCTTCCAACTGGTCTTTACCAAAAATCAGCTTCGTCGGATTGTGAAATATGAAATTATCCATGCAAAAATTCCTCCAGTCATGTTGATGAAGTGAGTACCCAGTCGAGCAGATTCGTGAGTTTTGCTAAAATTATCTTATCATCTCTATTTCATTATACTTTGAACGATATTTTAAAGACAAACAAACAGATCTTACTGACTAATAAGGGGATTTTGTGGCCTTATTTCCACATTAGAACTGGTAAAAGTACCATTTTGACGTTATTGATCGTAAATAGGTACATAAAATTCCCCTATTATAGCAAGTATATCTGATTCTTCTAAAATAAGTCCGTTTTTTGTACCTATTTCTGCCGCGTTAGCGCATAGGCGCCTTATTAATAAGCAGAAAGACGGATTGAAAAGCCTTCCGGCTTTTTCATCCGTCCCCTGTGATATGCATCTGCAGTATAATAAAGTCCTATCCGCAGCTATTACATCTTTTGATAACCCGCCGAAAGCACAAACCGTTCGAATGCCTTACGGCCTGATTCCGTCGTCTTGAACACCCCGGCATGTTCCAAAATTTGCGAAAACTTAAGGCCAACCTCGTCTTTCAAAATAGCATCGGCCTTCTCTTTCGTAAGGGATGTCCCAAAACGGCCTACTAGCTCACGAGCCCAGTCGGCGTGGACCGCCAGACGGGATGACGGATCTGACACCGTCTCATCGTAGAGCGCCGTGTCGCCGCTCAAGATGTCCACGATGCCGGCAAGCTCTTCCTTCAACCGTCCCGGCAAAATCGCAAGCCCCATCACTTCGATCAGACCGATATTTTCCTTCTTAATATGGTGCATCTCGCGGTGCGGATGGAAGATGCCTTCCGGGTGCTGCTCACTCGTCCGATTGTTGCGAAGCACGATGTCCGCCTCGTAGCCCCCATCCGCGCCCCGCCGTACGATAGGCGTTACCGTATTATGAGGTACCTTAGTCCCATCCTGCTCGGTAAAAGCATACACTTCCGCGTCCGAATCGCTGTAGAGCTTCCATTTTTCGTACAGGTCATCGGCAGCCTCGAGTACCACTGCAGGATCCTGTCCGTTCAGCCGAAGAACTGTCATCGGCCACTTCACCATTCCTACGGTGACCCCCTCAAACTTAGGATGGCGGAAGGTCGCTTCTACTGGCGCTTTCTCCAGCGGGAACTTATGTCTTCCACCTTGGAAGTGATCATGCGTTAATATTGACCCGCCCACGATCGGCAAATCCGCGTTGGATCCGATAAAGTAGTGAGGGAATAACGTCGTGAAATCAAACAGACGCTTGAAAGTGTCTCTCGTCAGCTTCATCGGAACATGGTCATGATGGAAAATAATACAATGCTCGTTATAGTACACGTATGGCGAATACTGGAAGAACCATGGTTCTCCATTCAGCTCCAGCGGAATGACGCGCAGGTTTTGCCTTGCGGGATGGTTGATCCGTCCGGCATAGCCGACATTCTCGCGGCAAAGCTGGCATTTTGGATAAACCGGCGGAGGCAGCAGCTTCGCCATGGCGATTTCTTTTGGATTTTTTTCCGGCTTGGAAAGATTGATCGTAATCTCCATTTCGCCGTACTGCGTCGGCTGACTCCAATAAATATTTTGCCGTACCCGGTCCATCCGTATATAGTTGCTTGCCACCGACAGCTTGTAGAAATCATCGGTAGCCGCTTCGATTCCCTTCGCCTTCTCCGTTCCCTGGAACGCTTCGATCGTCTCCGAAGGGCGAGGCATGAGCAGCCCCATGATCTTGGCATCCAGCAGATCGCGATAAGTTGGCGTATTTTCCGGAATAAGCCCGATTTCATGACCGTAATCGATCACAATTTCAAGCGGCTCCTGCGGACCGTCCAGCGGCTCCTCCGACACCTTGCCCAAAAAAGGTTCATCAAAGGCAAACAGCTCCAACAAACGGTTGCGAGAATAATCCACGTCCCACCAGTCGATCAGCCCTTGTTCCAAGGCATAGTTCACGAGACGTTCAATGGCATGTAAAACGTTCTGTTTTCTCTCTTCTACTCCCATCGTTCGCTCAACTCCTTAGTTGTTGTACCCGTTCGGATGGTTTCTGTGCCACTCCCATGCACTCCCGATAATATGCTCGAGTTTGGCTAGCTTAGGATCCCAGCCAAGTACAGTGCGAGCCTTCTCCGAGGATGCAATCAGTACAGCAGGATCACCGGCGCGGCGCGGGCTCGTCACTACCGGGAATTCGCGGCCGGTCACACTCTTCACCGTCGAAATGACTTCTTTTACCGAGAAGCCTAGCCCATTGCCCAAGTTGAAAATATTGCTCTCCCCGCCGTCCATCAAATAATTCACCGCCCGCATATGAGCATCCGCCAGATCGCTGACATGGATGTAATCACGTACGCAGGTTCCGTCCGGTGTGTTATAATCTTCGCCAAACACTTGAATCGAAGGTCGCTGACCGAGTGCGGCTTGAATAATGAGCGGGATCAGGTGGGTTTCCGGATTATGATCCTCGCCGATTTTTCCACTTTCATGCGCCCCGGCAGCGTTGAAATAACGCAGCGACACATATTTGACGCCAAGCACCTGGTCGAACCAGGCCATCATACGTTCCATCGTCAGCTTCGTTTCACCGTATACATTCGTCGGGTGGGTTTGGTCTGCTTCTTCAATTGGCACCTTATCCGGTTCACCGTAAGTGGCCGCCGTCGAGGAGAAGACGATTTTACGGACATTCGCTTTATCCATCGCTTCCAGTAGGCAAAGCGTTCCGTAAACGTTGTTGTCGTAGTATTTTACCGGGTCCTTCATGCTCTCCCCAACGAGGGAATTCGCGGCAAAGTGAATAACTGCTTCGATCTCATTTTCGGCAAACAGCTTTGTCATAATCGCTTTATCGCGCAAATCTCCTTCGTACAGCTTGCCGCCTAGCAGCGCTTCACGATGACCGGATTGCAAATTGTCAATCACGACAACCTCTTTGCCCTGCTTCAGCAGCTCAGCAACCGTGTGAGAACCGATGTAGCCTGCTCCGCCCGTTACTAAAATCGCCATGTTACTTCTCCCCCTTCATTTCATGAACACCTTCGCCTACGCCGCAAACGTAAAACTCGCCTTCCAAACCGGTCCGCTCCTTGTACGCTTGGCCAACCTGGGACACAAATGCTTCCACGTCATTTTCGTGAACAAGAGAAACGGTACATCCGCCAAAACCTGCTCCGGTCATACGTGCCCCCAGCGTTCCGTCGATTTTGCGAGCTTCCTCCACCATCACATCAAGCTCCAAGCAGCTTACTTCGTACAAGTCGCGAAGCGAATCATGAGAAGCATTCATAAGCTCTCCAAACGCTTGCAAATCACCTGCTCGAAGTGCTTCCACCGATTTCAGCACCCGTGCGTTCTCTTCAACGACATGCGTTGCCCGTTTCAGCAATACCTCGTCTTGGAAGTCCCCTTTCCATTGTGCTAGCTGTTCCGGTTTGAGATGAGCCAAATATTCGAGGCCTTGTTCCCGCTGCTGCAAAATGTGCAACGCTGCATCGCATTGTTCCCGCCGCTCATTGTATTTCGAATCAACCAGTCCTCTGCGCTTGTTTGTATTGCCGATGACGATTTTGTACGCCCCCGTCCGGAACGGAACAAGCTTGTATTCAAGCGTATCGCACATCAGCAGGATGGCATGATCCTGAGCGCCATTCGATACCGCAAACTGATCCATGATGCCGCTATTTACGCCGACGTATTGGTTTTCGGCTCGCTGCGACAAGCGGGCGATCTCCACTTTATCCGTCGCTTTCCCTTCCATGCTCAATAATGCAAAGGCGGTCACTACTTCGATCGAAGCTGAGGAGGACAAGCCCGCACCGTTTGGAATTTCTCCGTGGAATAAAAGATCGTAGCCGCTGGTGAGCGGCGCGCCAAGCTTTTGAAGCTCTACAATAACGCCGATTGGATAATCGATCCACTCGCCCGTTTTTTGTTTTCCAAGCTCCTCCAAGGCGATTTCCGTCTGAAAAGGAAGATTCATCGAGGCAAACGTCACTTTTCGATCGGAGCGTTTACGAACCGCGAGCGTCGTACCGAACTCCAATGCGGCCGGAAGCACATATCCACCATTGTAATCGATATGCTCGCCGATCAAATTAACGCGACCCGGCGCATTGAAGACCCGCAGCGTTTCAGAGCTCTCACCGAATTTTGATATAAACAATTGTTCCATTTCCTGTTTCTTCATGGATACACCTCATCATCGTGGAATCTTTCGTTCTTGTTCACAGTATAGCGTTTACACATTATTTTGATAATGCAACTTTGCGAGCTGTATATAGATAAATGTGACTTTTCAAAGTAGAATAGGAGTAGACACCCAGCAGGCCACCCATCAATTTGTGAAGGAGACATAAGAAGTGATTCAGGAAACCTACAGTGCCGCAGCCAACCCTGAAGTATACGAGAAGGGGAACCTTCACGTTCTGTTTGCAGGTGAAAGTCAGACTCGTGCCGATCATCGCGTGGGTCCAAAAGTATACGATTATTTCCTGCTGCATTTTATCGAGCAGGGCAAAGGGAGCTATCAAACCGAATTTTCCGCTTTCGATTTAGGCGAAGGCGACTGCTTTCTCATTCATCCCGAGCAGTTGGTCACCTATGCCTCGGATGTAGCGGAGCCTTGGCGCTACCGCTGGATCGCTTTCACCGGAGCCGAGGCGGCGGGTCTCGTTCATCGAGCCGGATTCACCCCGGAGCGTCCGGTCCTGAGAGACGGAAAGGACAGCATCATCCCGCAGCTTCTACGGCGGGTACTACAGGCTTTTCAGTCGAAAAAAACGAGCTCCCATCTGCTGTCGTTAGGGCTGCTGCACGAATTGATGGCCGAAGCCCAGGAAACGCTCGTCAAAGAGTCGGCGATTCCCTTCGGCGAGGCCGGCGTGCAACGGATCGTTAAACAAATGATTCACTATATGACAAGCCAATATGCGCATCCGGTATCCATTGAACAAATGTGCTCCTCATTAGGCTACAACAGAGCGTATCTATCACGCATATTCAAAAAAGAAACGGGCATAACGCCCGTCACTTATTTGCTTAAGCTGCGAATTGACAAATCCCGTCAGCTCCTGCGCGAGCGGCCTGAGCTCTCTATCGAGCAAATCGCCGCTTCCGTCGGGTTAACGGATCCGCTATATTTTTCCCGGCAGTTTCGCCGTTTTCACCATGAATCGCCCAGCGAATACCGCAGGTCGGTAACTAGTCGAAGCACAAAATAGAGCCGTTCATATGGACACGCCTACCGCAGACCAAGCTGCTTACTGACAGCACCGAGTACGGCCCCAATCGGGTCTGTGATTAACAGATCGGCCCGGCTGTCATAAGTGGTAGATGATGCGTTGATGAGCACCGTCCGACCGCCGCGGAAATAGGTCACCAGGGAGGCCGCCGGCTGAACGGTAAGCGAGGTTCCTCCGATCAGCAACAGGTCAGCACCAGCAATCGCGGTTACCGTATCCTCGATAACGTTGTGGTCGAGATTTTCCCCATAGAGCACGACATCCGGTTTGATAACCCCGCCGCACTGGCAGCGTGCAACAAGTTCTGCGCTGTTCACAACCTCAGCCAAGGGGTAAAATCGACCGCACTGCATACAGTGATTGCGATGAATCGAACCATGAAGCTCAAGCACCTTTTCGCTTCCGGCCTGCTGGTGGAGACCGTCGATATTTTGCGTAATTACAGCTTCCAGCTTACCTTCGCGCTCCAGATCGGCTAAGAAGACATGCGCCGCATTCGGTTTAGCTTCGAGGTGTATCATCTTGGATTTATAAAAATCGAAAAAAACTTCCGGGTGGCGATCAAAAAAACGTCGGCTCAAGATTTCTTCCGGCGAATAAGGCGAGTCCTTCTCCGTTTGGTAAATTCCCGCTGCCGAACGGAAATCGGGTATCCCACTCTCTGTAGAGATGCCCGCCCCGCCAAAAAATACGATCCGCTGGCTTTCTTTCACCCAGGATGCAAGTAATTCGATGTTAGAATTATTCATATGTTATTTCCTCCTATCGTATCCACAACCTTGATTTCTTTATAATCGGAAACAATCGCATCGGCATCAAATAAAAAGGATGTCGCCTGCGATGGCTTCTCACCATCTTCCGATATTCCGACCGCAAGGCTTACCCCTGCTTTTTTTCCCATTTGCATATCCGCATTGCTGTCACCGATGATTACCGCATCCTTAGGCGTTATACCAAGTTCCCGGCAGGCTAGCAAGAGCATATCCGGTTCCGGCTTACCTTTTTCAACACGGTCTTGACCAACAACGCTTTGAAAATAGCCGCGGATCCCTAACCACTCCAAATGCTCAAGCGCCTCGGAAGTGATGTCCGAGGTCACGACACCAAGAACGATACCTTCGCTTCTGCAAGCAGCAAGAAATTCGTTTAGTCCTGGGAGCGGGCGAACATTCCGCAGCCTCTTCAACTCCTCCATCGCCGTCTTATTAAATTCTCGGATCATACTCAACGCATCATTCCATGGAACTCCTGCCTCATAAAGCTGTGAAGCAAGAAGGGCCGTTACCTCAGCCTCTGTCGCCATAGCGAACGGTCCTGCCTTGTCATAACCAATGATACGATTTGAGGAGTCTCGATGAAGTCCGAGCAGGTTTCTTTTCAATTCAGTGCCCCTCACTCCCAGCTGCTCCAGCTTGCCACTAAGCAATCCGGTCAGAATTTCTGCCCAGCCGCCCCACAACCCCATGAAATCAAGCAGCGTCCCATCTTTATCAAACAAAATTCCCCTGCATGGAGCAAGGCGCTCTCGCACCTGAATTGATGGCATCTTTCCGTCACCTTCTTCGCGATGTAGTCTTCATCCCTACCGCTTTTATTCGCTTCTGTTATTTTACCTCTAAACGGAATGAAGGCAAATTAAACCAGCGCAAAATAAGGTTTCGCCAGTTAGACACATAGAAAGAACTGATAGCGTTTTCTTTTGTGATAAAAATCACAAGAACTAGCTTGCAAAAATAGTAACTTATACATGGGACAATTATTTAAAATTTTGAGCTTTTCCTTAATTCATAATCGACTGTGAAGTATAAAGTCATCAACCAAACCCCTGGCGGATAAAGGAGCGGTAAACGTCATGACACAAATCAAATCATCCCGCTACGGAGATACCTTTTTTCTAAATTTGCGATTTCTACTGATCATTTGCGTATTTGTCGGCAATGCGATTGAACCTTTAACTACGCGGATTGATGGCATGAACTGGCTCTATGAATGGATTTTCACCTTCCACATGCCTTTGTTCGTATTTGTTACGGGTTATTTCGCCAAGCCAAATCTGAGAGGAGAAGCCGGGCAGAAGGTGATCCTTCAGATCGGCATGCAATATGTAATTTTTCAAACTCTTTATCAGATCCTCGATGTTACCGTTTTTCACGCGAAGCAGATTCATCATTCTTTCTTCGCCCCGTATTTGCTGCTTTGGTTTCTGGCCAGTCACCTCTGCTGGAGACTACTGCTGTTGGCCATGCGCAAGTGGTCCCCTGCTCAGCAGCTTGCAGCTTCCATTGCACTCGGCGTGCTTGTCGGCTATTTGCAGATGGACGGATCCTGGTTTAGCCTTTCACGGACGTTCGTTTACCTGCCGTTTTTTATAGCTGGTTATCATTTTTCACCCGATTTATTGCAGCGTTTATGGACAACTCGAGTAAAAACTGTAGCTTTATGCTTTTCTATAGCATGGTTTGCCATCATCGCCTTGGGCGGCGCGGATATTGCCCCGGGTTGGTTATACGGAAGCATGACTTACGGTCAGCTAGGTTACCAAGAGTGGTACGCCGGCGTCTTTCGCCTCTTGCTGTACCCGCTGCAATTGCTTACGGGAATTGCCTTTTTAGGGTTTGTACCAACCCAGGAAGGCAGAATTACGGAACTAGGCCGCCGGACATTGTATGTCTTCCTGCTGCATGGATTTATAGTCCGCCTAGTGGCTGTAACTCCGATTTACGGGTTCGTCCATAATGACGCGACATCCCTGCTGGTCGTATTAGGCGCTATTGCGATGACCTTGCTGCTAACTCATACTTGGGTACGAAAATGTACATCTCCGCTGATCGAGCCCCCTGTACAATGGCTGTTCAAGCTTGAGCAGCGGGCTTTTCGGGAAATTGGGGCAGCTAGCAAACAATAACCTATCGTTTACATTTCAGATATTGTAGTATTTAGCATCCTTCCGATTTAGGGGGGTGCTTTTTTGTTATACAATTTGTAAGTTGATTCCTTAATATCCATAAACCGTTTCAAAGCCATTACCCGTGGTAAATAACTGATACGATCTTCCAAAATTGTCGTTAGGAGGGGTTACATGATCCGAAACCAAGCCAAAATGAGCCGTGAGGAAGCGGGACGCCTAGGAGGGCGAGCTACCGCCCGAAATCATGGAAAGGAATTTTACCAAGAAATTGGACAACGAGGTGGTGTGGCGACCGCTAAATCCCATGACAAAGAATTCTATCAGGAAATTGGCCAAAAGGGCGGAGAAACGACCTCGAAGAAACACAATACAGACTTTTACCGGACCATCGGCCAAAAAGGCGGCGTGGCACGGAGCAAAAACTAATACATCCTTGTTAATATGAGTAAGCCTCACCACCAGGCTACCCTGACAGGAGCCTGGTGGTTACATACCTTCCGCCTTAATTCCATCCGATTCATAAATGTGCGTACCGGATCGGCCGCTTTTCGCTGCCAGCAGCATCGCTTTGGCAACGGAACTGGCTGAGATCGGCTTGTATTTTCGAAGCACGCCGGAGAATAGTGGCATAAAGATTTTTGAAGATATTTGTGCAATCCGTTCGCCAAACCGAAATTGTTCACGAGCACCCAACAGCAAGGATGGACGAAAAATGTGCAGTGACTGAAGTTTAAGCTCCTTCAGTGCATCCTCGATTTCTCCCTTGACACGAACGTAGAAGGTTCGGGATGAAGAATCAGCTCCAATCGCCGAAACGATGATGAATCCTCGTGCTCTTTGATGTTTTGCCATTTGGGCCAGTGTTAATGGATAAGTATAGTCAACTCTGCGAAAAGCTTCCTGGCTTCCACTATCTTTGCGTGTTGTTCCAAGGGCACAGAATACATCCGCCCCATCCATATCAACATTCACTTCTTCCAGTAGATCAAAATCGATCAGCTTCTCATGAAGCTTCGGATCACTAATGCCCATTGACCGGCGGACCAACACCGTTACACTGGTGTATGCCGAATCGCTTAGCAGCAGCTGAACGAGCTCTTTGCCGATCAAACCGGTAGCTCCGACAACAACGGCCTTTTGACTCATATGGGGTAAGCCTCCTTCTTCTGTCGGCAGACACCTGCATCTTTCTAAATCATATATCTGCCATCCATATCCACTTAGTTTATCAAAATAGTTCCAACCTCTATCATAGCAAAATCTCCGGGTGGACATAAAATTTCCTCTTCGATCCTCGGTAGAAAAAGAAGGTTACTTGTGATAGACTGTAAAGAAAACCTTTAGCGGTGTAAAGCTCCAAACTAAAATAAATCATGGGGGGATAGGTATTCATGACAGCCAAGAAAATGCGTTCCGATATGATCAAAAAAGGCTTCGACCGTGCGCCTCATCGCAGCTTGCTGCGGGCAGCCGGCGTTAAGGAAGAGGATTTCAATAAACCTTTTATCGCGGTCTGCAACTCGTACATTGATATCGTACCCGGGCACGTTCATTTGCAGGAGTTCGGTAAAATCGTCAAAGAAGCAATTCGGGAAGCGGGCGGCGTTCCTTTTGAATTCAACACGATCGGCGTGGACGATGGCATCGCGATGGGCCACATCGGCATGCGCTATTCGCTACCTAGCCGCGAAATCATTGCGGACTCTCTGGAAACGGTCGTCTCTGCACACTGGTTTGACGGGATGGTCTGCATCCCTAACTGCGATAAAATTACGCCTGGGATGATGATGGGAGCACTGCGTGTCAATATTCCGACTATTTTCGTAAGCGGCGGACCTATGAAAGCGGGTGTCGACAGCAAAGGTCGCAAGCTTTCCTTGACCTCGGTCTTTGAAGGTGTCGGTGCCCACCAAGCCGGACAGATTGATGACAATGATTTGCTTGAGCTTGAACAATTCGGCTGTCCAACATGTGGCTCTTGCTCCGGTATGTTCACCGCCAATTCGATGAACTGCCTTGCTGAAGCGCTTGGTCTTGCTCTTCCGGGCAACGGTACGATTCTGGCGGTAGCTGAAGAACGCCGTGAATTCGTCCGGAAGTCCGCGCGTCAACTCATGGAGCTCATTAAGCTGGACCTTAAACCTCGCGATATCGTAACCAAAGAATCGATCGATAATGCTTTTGCCTTGGATATGGCGATGGGTGGATCCACGAACACGGTTTTGCATACCCTTGCCCTTGCGCAAGAAGCCGGCATCGATTATCCGCTAGAGCGAATCAATGAGGTAGCGAATCGTGTACCTCATATCGCTAAGCTGGCACCGGCTTCCGATATTTTCATTGAGGACGTAGATCGGGCTGGTGGCGTCAGTGCCGTACTGCATGAACTACTGAAAAAGCCGGGAGCTATATTCGGCGAACAAATGACGGTTAGTGGCAAAACAATAGCAGAAAATGTTGCCGGTTGCGAAATTCTCGATACTAGCGTTATTCACACCATCGATAATCCATATTCGGAAAAAGGCGGACTGGCTATCCTTTACGGCAACTTGGCACCTGAAGGCTCCGTTATAAAAGTCGGCGCAGTTGATCCTTCTGTCGGCGGATATCATAAGGGTCCGGCCATCTGCTTTGATTCCCAGGACGAAGCTCTTGAAGGAATTGCAAACGGGAAAGTGAAAGAGGGCAGTGTAGTCGTTATCCGTTATGAAGGGCCGAAGGGCGGACCGGGCATGCCAGAAATGCTGGCTCCAACATCTCAGATCGTTGGGATGGGTCTTGGCGCTAAGGTGGGTCTCATTACCGATGGACGATTCTCCGGCGCTTCTCGCGGCATCAGCATCGGGCATATTTCTCCGGAAGCAGCCGAAGGCGGACCGATTGCATTTGTTGAAGATGGGGACATCATTGAACTCGATCTAAACAACCGCAAAATCGAGCTTCACGTTAGTGAAGAAGAACTTAACCGCCGTAAAGCAAACTGGAAGGGCTTTGAACCGAAAGTGAAAACCGGTTATTTGGCCCGTTACTCCAAATTAGTAACTAATGCCAGCCGCGGCGGTGTCATGAAAATCAACTAAGAATCCTCCAGCAATAAAACAAAAGCCGTACCCTAGCGTGTAATAGCTAGGATACGGCTTTTTTGTTTTTTCCGCTTGTTCGGCTTAACGGCATGGCAACGTAGAACTAAGTACCGTCTCATCTTCTTCCGTTTGTTCCTTCTTCATTAGTCGATGGTGCGAGCCATCCTCCGAATAATGGGTTACCAGATACTCAATCGGCATTACAATCAGCTTCGGAACAAGTTCTTCAGCATTTTCCTTTAATCTCGAACTTCCTTCAGGATGAATAACACTCATTAACAATTTCAAATAAATTCGGGACGAACTTGCGAACCATCCTTTGGGTAAATCCGCGATCGTAAAACCGAATTGTTCCGGTCCCCGATTAATCATGCTCACTCCATACAGCGCCTTCACGTCGTGTAGTTCCGGATGATTTACAACATAGGAGGCTAGCTCAGGCAGTGCTGTATCCATTTTACGGATCATTTTGATCGCCAGTTGGACAGGGGTTCGGGAACGTGAACTGATTTCAAACAGCTTCTTGTTGTCGAAATGAAGTTCCATGATACGATCGCCACTGACGAGCTCTGTACCTCCGGTCATGATGACGTTATCTCCATGGTATGTACGTATTCGGAAGTGCAGGAATGCATCTTCTTTATTCGCTGACTTCAGCTGAAATATAACATGGAACAGTTTTTCCCATAACAGCCACAATGCTACGATCATTTTTTTAAAGCGAGATATTTTCTTTTTACGCCGCTTTGCCGAGACTTTGTCGGTAGTCTTGTCAGTGGCTTTGGCTGAAGTGCCTTTAGTCTTTTTGCGTGCCGCCAAAATAGCTTCCGTGTTCTCAATCATCTCATCGATCCGAATGCTCTTTAAGCCGCGCCGCTCGGCTTCTTCAAGAATCCGTTCAAGTGCCATTAGCATTTCTGCCGGGGCATCGCTATTTGCACCTAAAGTTGCACCACAATCATGCAGCAAAAAGATTTCCCCACCTCGCAGTTTCTTCAGCATACGTTTCGTAAGTTTATCCGCACCGACCCGTTCACGCCAATCGCTGAACATCGCGGACCACAATACAATTTGCGTTTCGTTCCGATTTGTGAAATCAAACAGGTTCACGATTCCCCAAGGAGGACGGTAATAATTCGTGCAATGTCCTGTAACCTCCTCGATGATCTTATTCGTTCTTTGAATCTGCTTCTTCACCGTAGCAGGGAACATCAGCCAATTGGTTTTGTGAACATAATTGTGAATGCCGATCAAATGACCTTCATCATGCATCCGTTTGATCAACTCTGGATGTTTCTCCGCGTTAGAGCCTACGACAAAGAACGTCGCCTTAACCTCAAATCGCTTCAGTAAATCAAGCAGCATCGGGGTGTATTTGGGATCTGGACCGTCATCGAACGTGAGGGCGTAATACTTGTCGCTTGCTCCATGCCGAAATACGCGAAAGCCGAATATACGCGTTATCAAACCGGGAATAAAAGCATAAAGCGTTGAAGCATAAAATAACCACAGCAGCAAAGTCTCCATGTGTTTTCCCCACTTTTCTATGATCAATGACTTTGTCATGCTCTAAATCATAGCATCTACACTATTTTATCACATACACCAAATGATTAGGCGTCTTTTTTTGGGAAAAACAACAGAGAAAGTTTTTTTACTTTTGTGGGTCAGATGCTAATAAATCCATAACTCGCCAAAACAATTCCTTTGCTTGATGCTTTGATTCTGCCGGGCGGTTCTGCACCAAAACAGCCAACGCATATTTAGGATTATGAGTAGGACCATAGCCGATAAACCATTGGTGGTTTAAAGTTTTTCCGCCATGCTCCACCTGGGCGGTACCCGATTTACCAGCGAGCGGCCATTTGGCTTGTTCCAGAGATTGACCGGTTCCATCCGTAACAACCCTTCTCATCCAGGAAAGTAGGAGCTTGGCGGTTCTCGGAGAGATTTGTCCTGCTGAAGAAGGTGCTGTTTGTCTTGGAAAAGAGGCCATTAGCGTTCCATCCTTGAACCTAATCTCACTCGCGATTCGGGGAGCTGTTACTTGACCTCCATGGAGTAAAGTAACGACCAAATTGGCAGCCTGTAGTGGGGAGACGAGCACATCCCGTTGTCCCAATGCTGTCTGAGCCCGTACGCCACCGTCAGCTTTAGTTCGTGCATAAAACACTTGTCCCTGTTCTTCCTGATCCAGTTGTTTGAGCGGAGGACCGCCAAGAAAAGATGCGGTTTCCCAACCGATAGTACGTCCCAATCCAAGCTTGGATGCAGCTGCTGCAATGCTTTCACTGCTTAATCGCTCACCCAGTGCGGCAAATACTGCATTACAAGACTTGGCAAACCCATCCTCAAGCGTAATTGGACCATGCCCCCCTTTTTTCCAGCAGGCTATTCCGTATTTGCCATAAGTACCGTTGCAGTAAAAAGTCTCCTTAGGTGATGAAACTCCTTCCTCCAGCGCCGCAGCCGCGATTACCGTCTTAAAGATCGAACCTGGAACGGCGGCCTTCACCGCCCGATTGCTCCAGTTGCTGACAGAGGGATCGATTTGATTAGGATTATAAAAAGGTAAAGAAACCATAGCCACGATATCCCCCGTAACCGCATCTAAAACAGTAACGGCCCCCTCCTGAATATGCATCTGAGTGACAAGCCGTTCTATATCACGCTGAATCTGTTCATCAATGGTCGTTCTGATTTGTAGAGGATAATAACGGCTGTTATCCGCCTTAATTCGTGTTCCTATGCCTTCAATGGGCCGCTTCGCCCCATCGATAGTATAGGCTGCTCTTACACTGCCGCCATTTCCGCGCAATAAACCATCAAATGTTTTCTCAAGTCCCGATGCTCCGATTTGCAGGGTCAAAGAGAGCTCAGGATGGTGTTTCTCCACTCGAAGCTTTTGGATCACATCCGGTCGCTGCGCAACATAACCAAGCCACTGATTACCACGTTCTCCCGGCATATACCTGGAAACGTAAGGAAGAACCTCCAGTCCATTCAGGTCAGGAAATCTTTCTGCTTCTTCAATGTTCAGCTTCATTGGATCCTTCTTAGTCTTTTCACTCGCGATCCTACTCGTACCCGCTTCAGGCCATACATAGGGTTTATCAAGCTTACTCCATATACCTCGAAGAGTAGAAGGTGTCGTATTAAGCAGTGCGGCTAATTTATTAAGCTTTTGAACTGCTGGAACTTCCTTGATGGGAAACAAAATCGGGGTCCATGTCAGACCTCCGGTCAGAGGAACCCCGTTCCGGTCCATAAAATGGCCTCGCCCGGAATCCAATTCGATACTTTCCTCCCGTTGCCTAACGGCCAGTTCATTGATCGTTTTTCCCCCGATTGTAACCGATTTTAGGGCAGAGTGTGTCTGAATCCAGGCTATACGAAGCGCAAATACGCAGAATATCACTAAAAATGATAATAATAAATAAAAAATGCGCTTTTTCCGCAGCAATGTCATGGAATGCCCTCCGTTCGTGCTTACCTTTCCCCATTATTTCCTGGGAAAAGCTAATTCACACTCCATACTGCTATAATGTTCTTGCTATCGCTGCCCATATAAAACAGCCTCGCTAGGTCAAATTTGACCTAACGAGGCTGCAGCTTACTCTTACTATTTCTTACTTGATTACACCGTGAATTTTGACAAAGACTCTTTCAAACCAGTCGATACATTTTCTAGTTTGTTCGAAAGCTCAACCAGATGATCGCCGACCGTTTGCTGCTCGCTGCTGAGCGAAGCAACCTCTTCGGAGGTTGCCGAGGATTCCTGAGCTACCGCACTAACATTGCTCATTGCTTCGGACAGAACCGATTGAGATTGACTCAACTGATCGATGGAAGACGTTACGGAATCCAGATGCTGGACGAAGCCTTCCATCTGCTCTTGAACAGAAACGAAGATTTGACTAGTTTCCTGTACGGAAGCAATTTGCTCCTGGAATAATGGGCTTGCTTCAGACAATGCTTTTACCGTTTCGTTCATTTCCTTCTGAATATTGTCGGTAATCTCCCCAACCATCGTGATCGATTGACGCGATTGGTCCGCGAGCTGGCGAATTTCATCGGCGACGACCATGAAGCCTCTACCGGCAGCTCCCGCCCGAGCAGCTTCAATCGTTGCGTTCAACGACAAGATATTCGTTTGCTGGGTAATGTTTTGCATCACATCAAGGACTTTCAAGACCGATGATGTGCTGGACTTCAAGGAGTCAACCTTTTCAGTCAATGCATTAACCATTTCCACCGTAGTATGCGTTTTTTCGAGCAGTCCACTTAAGTATTCGGTACCCTTCTGACTGGATTGCTCAACCTGACGTGCTGAAACTTCCATCTCTTTGTTTGTATGAATTACATGATCCATCTGTTTGGAAATATTTTCAGTCAATTCATTTCCGCGTTCCGCTTCCGTAGCAAGGCTCGTTGCCCCGTTGGCGATTTCCTCCGTTGCAACAGCGATCTCCTTGGCAGAGATTGCCGTTTTATTGGAAGCTTGTGTCAACTCGGTTGCCGTATCCAGCACATCCTGCGCCGAACTGTTCGTTTGCTTAACAAGCTCGGTAATGTTCTCCATCATCTCGTTGAAGCTTTCTGTCAACTGACCAATTTCATCTTTGTTTTTCAGCTTCAGTCGAACATTCAGGTTTCCTTTGGAGCCTTCCTCCATCAAGTTTTTCAGCTTGGCCAGCGGATGAGCGATCATTCGAACCATCCAGATTCCTAAACCGATGGCAATTAGCGCTACAACAATGAGAGATAGGTATGTAACTAATAAAATGCTTTTTGCACTGCTAGTCAATTCGGACGTTGCTACCGTACCGAGAAGTTTCCAGCCCGATGTCTGCTGCGTGTTAAACACGGCAAGCACAACATCGCCGTCGGCATCGTCAATTCGCAAACTTCCGGAAGCCTTGGTGCCGGCTTTGCTCAGATTGAACTCAGTTGCTTTACCTTGTTCCCCGGCAACCGAAGATCCAACGACCTTGTTGTCATTATCGACCATTTGAATTTTAGAATTTTCGCCTAGTTTTACTTCCTTCAAATATCCGTTCAAAATGTCCGTATTAATGTCGGCAATAAGAATAAACCGCTTCATGCTGTTTACGCTTTGTACGGATCTAACGAGCCGAAAAATTGAACTTCCGGATTTATTTTCTACCGGATTAAGCCACATGGTTTTCGATGCCTTTGACATCTCTGCAAACCATGATTCATCACGAACCTTTTCTAAAAAGTCGTTGTCAGCGCTGCCTGAAGAGACATCATCAACAATTTTGTCCGTCGAGATCATATAAACTGCGGTGATACCTTTTGTGGAGAACGTTAAAGAATTCAGTCTAGTTCTCATTTTATTGGTTGCTGTAAAACGTTCATAATCCGTAATGTTTGACAAGGATGCATCCATAATCGCTCTTTGCATTTCATCGTCTAAGAACATTTGTTGAAGACTTTCTTCATATCTCTGCAGTACAACATCGAGCTTCTGGGAAGTTTGAACAATCGTCTGCAAATTGGCGCTTTCTGCATTATCTTGGATCGTACCTTTTGCCATTTGGTAGGACAAAATACCGATCGTAAGCACAAAAAACATGATGGCAATAAAGAAAATCAGGAACAAACGTATGCCAACCGACTTGGAAGGATTAAATTGCTTAGGAAGCTTATCCACTAAGGATAGCGCTTTCCCTTTCCAATCGGCTGCGAATGCTTTTTTATCTTTCTTAGGTAACTCCGCCCGTTCTTCCTTTTTCTTACGCTTTTTCTTGTCTTTGGTTGATTGGTCCTCGTTCTTTGGAACCAGACTCATGTTGATCACCCACCACTCATAATAGTTGCAGCCCCAAGTTTAGGTTCGGGGTCATGCATTATGCCGCTGAAATCTAACATTTTACGTCGGCTTTACATCGAATAATTCGACAGTAAATGACGTTCTCCTCTATTGTATCGGCTAAAAAAGCGTAGGTTTTTAAGTAATCTTTACAAAAAAACACCATAAACACAAAATAGGGCCTTTTGTCCTAGAAAAGAACAGGCCCTATAGCATATTGTATTGTCTCTATTTTCGTTTACGCATCATATCAAAGTTAGACACGGGTTGATCTACTTTCAGCTTTATCCGTTGTAGCGGATGTCTTGCGGCATCGAGCTCATTTCCTTGCTCATCGTAAATTTTAACGACCTTTTGTTTGAAAAAGGTTCCGCCTGGACCAAAAAATTCAACTTCCTGGCCAGGTTTAAAATGGTTCCGCTGCTGGACGACAGCCATTCCGGAGGTTTCATCATATTCCATGACCAGACCGGCAAAATCATATGGAGCCGCCTTCTCTTCGGGCTCGTATATATGGTCTTCATGGTCGGGTGTATCATAGAAAAAGCCTGTATTCAGCGGGCGGTTTGCCGCTTTGTTAATCTCTTCGACCCATTCCGGTTTTAGCACATAATTTTCGGGGTCCTCCATATATGAATCAATGGCTTGACGGTATACATTAACCACTGTAGCCACATAATGGATCGATTTCATTCTGCCCTCGATCTTGAAGCTGTCCACCCCGACATCGATCAAGTCCGGAATATGGGAGATCATGCACAAATCTTTCGATCCCATCGTAAAAGCAGCATCATTCTCCTCAAACAGTGGAAGCTGGGTGACTCCTAATCTGAACTGCTGTAGAACCCGATTATCCTGAGCCTCTTCCTCTGAAACCCACTCTTCCGCTGGCCGACTATCTTCAAAAAGATCGTATTTCCAACGACACGATTGGCAGCAGCCGCCACGGTTAGAGTCTCTGTCCGTAAAATGATTGGACAATACGCAGCGTCCCGAATATGAGGAGCACATTGCACCGTGAATAAACGCTTCGATCTCAATGTCGACATGCTTTTTGATCTCTTGAATTTCCTCCAGGCTCGTCTCGCGTCCTAGAACGACACGCGGCAAACCTTGGTCCTTCCAGAACTTCACCGCTTGCCAGTTGACCGTCGATTGCTGTGTGCTCAGGTGAACCTCCAGCTCAGGCACGACACGTCGAGCGGTCTCTATAATGATCGGATCGGCGACAATGATGGCGGCAATACCGACATCATACAAATTGCGGAGATATTCCTCAATTCCTTCCAAATCCTCGTTGTGTGCATATATATTCGTGGCCACAAAAACTTTGGCCCCGTATTTTTTGGCGAATTCGACGCCTTCCCGCATTTCCTCAAAGCTAAAATTATCAGCATTGGAACGAAGGCCATATTTTTGCCCTCCGATGTATACGGCATCCGCCCCGTAGTGTACGG
Organism: Paenibacillus puldeungensis; assembly: GCF_042678945.1. Lineage (NCBI taxonomy): Bacteria > Bacillati > Bacillota > Bacilli > Caryophanales > Paenibacillaceae > Paenibacillus > Paenibacillus puldeungensis. The sequence goes on from NZ_JBHTLM010000007.1 coordinate 179,746, forward strand.
CGAATTTTAGCTTTTCCAAATTGCCCGCTGGCGCGAGCAGTTCTGGCTTCGCCAGCCGGTTGCGTTTTCCCGTATATTTCGGGATATGTTTCTCCACGGTTTGCATCTTCGTTCACCTCTCGATCTATATTTTCTAGGCCTAAGCCCTCTTAGTAAACCTGTTCCTTGTAATAAAACCCAAAGGTCAGTTCCCGTTCGGGGTCCTGCACCTTACGGATGTTCTCGATCCATGTCTCGTCAAATTCATAGCCTTCTGGGTCTTTAAAATACGCATCAATTGCCTCGCGGTACGAATGAATGACTAACTCATTATAAGAGATCGACTTCAACAGCGTTTCAATTTTAAAACTGCTTACGCCAGCACCCATGAGCAAATGAAGATCCTCGATGATGCATATATCGTCTGAGCTCATGATGTGAGTCCCGTTACGGTCTTCATAAATCGGGAACTTCTCATCAGGACGTTCCGCTTCAATCAGAAAAAGCCCGCGTTCCAGGCCCAAATCCTCACCGGGTTTAACCGGCCGCCCTTGGTGGGTCATATAGCTCTGCACTAAACGGCGCTTGGAATGATAAATATTCGTCATTCCGTGAACCTGTACTTCGGATTCAATCTCCAGGGAAGGGTGCATGCCGGTTAGTTCATCCATATTCAGCTCGCGCGCAAAAACGACCCGAGTCGCTCCCTTACTACCCCAATAATTGGCGGTAGCATAATTCGTCGATGTCATTTCGGCGTTCCAATGAAGTGCCAGCTGCGGAGCGGTTTCGCGTACGGTTTGAAGCACGGCGGGATCGCCGAATTCAACCCCATCTACGTCGAAATCCGCCAATTGCTTAATATAGGCTGGCAGATCCTTAAGCAGATCGTTCGTCATCAAGTTACCCATGCTTACGTAAATTTTAGCTCCGTGATGGTGGGCCATACGAACCGCTTCTGCAATTTGATCTATCGAAAAATCCCCGGGCAATCTCATGCCGTATTTTGCTTCGCCGATCAGCGCCGCATCAGCGCCGGCAGCGAAGTAACGCTCCAGTTCCGCAAGCGAACCTGCAGGAACCATTAGCTCCGTTTTTTTCGTCATTCCTTACACCTCAATTATTTAGCCATGGTCTTGCTCGTTTGAATATTTTTCAAATGCTCTTTATACGTCTTGGCAAACAAGTGCTCGCCGCTGCCGTCTTTTTTCGTGACATAAAACAGGTAGTCAGACGCTTCCGGCTCTAATGCAGCCTCAATCGATTTCAGGCTTGGCGAAGCAATGGGTCCCGGAGGAAGTCCCTCGTATAAATACGTATTATACGGACTGTCTACGCTTCTTAAGTCCGAATTCATAAGCCGTTCCTTCGGTTTATCCAAAACATATTGAACTGTAGCGTCGATTTCCAGCTTCATGTTTTTATTCAGGCGATTGTAAATCACCCCGGCCACTAATTTGCGTTCAGAATCAACCACAACCTCGCGTTCCACCAGTGAAGCGACCGTCATGAGCTCATTCAGACTGAGACCACGTTGCTTTAGCTTTTGGTCAAAATCAGGAATCTCGGCTAACCGTTTCGACGTTTCCTCAAGCATACGTCCGACGATTTCTTTCTCGCCTGCACCCTTTTTCAGTTCGTAAGTTTCTGGAAACATATATCCTTCCAGGAGAAACGTAAGCTTATTATTTGCCGGAAGCTGCTTTAACAAATCATTGTTGATCCCACTCGGATCTTTAGCGAGCTTCAGGAATTGTTCCTTGTTTACATATCCTTCTTCGGCCAGCTTGTCAGCCATTTGTTTGACAGTGAAACCTTCGGGAATTGTAAAGCGAATCATTTCACCTTTTACAACGTCTCCCGTATTAAGCTTAGCGATAATTTCAGAATAGGTTACTCCAGGCTTGAATTCGTAGACACCGGCTTGAAACCGACTGCCCTCTGACTTCAGCTTTAGATAGGATTTAAATAAAAAGGAATTTTTAATAAGTCCCTGATCCTCCAGCAAACTTGCAATCCCAGCGGTACCCGTTCCCGGCTTAATCGTGATTTTTACGGCCTGCTCCGATGCTTTTACCGGCTGCGTACCGATATAAACATAAGTCGCGGCAGCCCCAACCACGATTACAATCATAAGAACCACAACGCTAAGCCACTTCAGCCCCTTCTTCAACAGCTCAACCCCTTTACAGCAAAAAGAGCGGTGTTATCCCGCCCTTCCCAGACTGATCTATCATGCTCTTCGCAAGATGCTTACGTTCCCTTATTCCGGGAATGTCAATTCATCGTACAGCTCGGATACGTTCTCCCACTCATCGTCATCATCGATCGTAACCAGTTCCAGGGCTCCATCCTCGGAAGTTAAAATTTTCATAATCTCCGGTTCGTCGTCCTTGGACCCGTTTTCTGGACGGAGGACGGCATAAGCCGCCCCTCCTACATCAAATTCCTTCTCTACTCCGTAATAGGAGATTTGACCTGACTCATCCTGTAATTCGACAACAGGTCCAAAAGCATCACGTACACGCGATGTCCAAACTACCTTATCCGCCGAATAATCAGTCATTTTTCGTCTTCTCCATCAAATTCGTCGACTAGTGTGTTGAACGTTTCCTCTACGATTTCCCATTCCTCGTCGCTTTCAATCGTGTACAGCTTCAAGTCATCGCCGTCTTCCTCGTAACGGAATGCGTATACCTCTTCGCTCTCTTCATCTTCGTTCTCACTTGAATCTAGAGGAACGACCATCATATACTTGGCGTCGGAACCGTCAACTTCGAATTTCATAATGACTTCGAATTCCTCTTCATTGCCCTCTTCGTCGGGAATATAAATAATTTCCGGTTCTTCTTCATTGCCGATACGATCCTTGGACATGTGCGATCACCCTCACTTTTCACTCTTAGAGTCCAAATAGTTTTGTAAAATTAAGCTTGCGGCCATTTTATCCACGACTCCTTTACGCTTCTTTCGGCTTAAGTCCGCCTCCAGAAGCGTTCGGTGCGCGGAGACGGTCGTGAGCCGTTCATCCCAAAGATGCACCGGCAAATTCAGCCTATTCCGCAGGTCCTCGGCAAATGCCATACATATTTCACCACGAGGCCCAATCGTGCCGTTCATATTTTTGGGGAGGCCAACGACGATCTCTTCTACCTCATGCTGCTTCACCAATTCGGTAAGCCGATCGAATTCCTCGCCCTCCCTGCGGCGTTCAATCACTTCAACGCCCTGGGCCGTCCAGCCGAACGCGTCGCTTACAGCAACTCCAATGCGGCGGTCCCCGTAATCCAGACCCATTATCTTCATACGTACTCCTAACGATGACCGGCCATATAAAATCTAACCAGCTCTTCAATCAATTCATCGCGTTCCTTCTTGCGCACCAAGCTTCTCGCATTGTTGTGACGCGGTATATAAGCCGGGTCCCCCGACAGTAAATAACCGACAATCTGGTTAATCGGGTTATATTCCTTCTCCTGCAGTGCTCCGTAAACCGTAAGAAGAATTTCCTCGGCTGATGCTTCCTGCTCGTCGCCCTTGACGTTAAACTTGACGGTTTTATCCATGGAGTCCATGATGACACCTCGCTTCTTCAGACATACGTCAAAATGATCGCAGCTGATTTCCTCTTAGTCTAATCTTACTATACCATATCCTAGGTAACATAAGGAAATTTTCAGCGAGTCAGTCCCCCATCATCACCGCTCTATTAGCCTTGTGAGGCAACCCATTTCTCAGCCACTTGAAGCGCTTCTTGCAGTTTGCTGGCATCCTTACCACCAGCTTGAGCCATATCAGGACGTCCACCGCCTCCGCCTCCGCATACGGCAGCGACTTCCTTAACAAGCTTACCCGCGTGCAAACCACGCTTAACTTGTTCTGGCGGAATAGCAACTACAAAGTTCACCTTATCTTCAGCCGGAGCCCCCAGCACAAGAACCGCATCCGGCAGCTTCAACTTCAACTCATCGGCTAGAGTACGGAGTGCTTCCATGCTGCTCGCATCTACTTTGGCAGCAAGTAAACGAGTATTACCAACCGAAACTACTTGGCTGGTCAATTCCCCAGCTTCAATTGAGCTGAGCTTGCTTTGCAGCGATTCATTCTCCCGCCCAAGCTCTTTAAGCTGTTGATACAACGCCTCGATACGCTTAGGTACGTCACTCACATTGGCCTTAAGCAGACTAGCAGACTGGTGGAGTAATTCTAGCTGAGCGTCCAGGAAGAGATATGCTCCCCGGCCTGTCACCGCTTCAATCCGGCGAACCCCAGAGCCGATGCCGCTTTCGCTAACAATTTTAAGCAATCCAATTTCCGCTGTGTTGCTAACATGGCAGCCACCGCACAGCTCCAGGCTGTAATCGCCAGCTTTAACCACCCGTACGATATCTCCGTACTTTTCGCCGAACAGCGCCATGGCACCCATAGCCTTAGCTTCGTCAACCGGCTTCAGTTCGGTCGTTACCGGAAGAGCATTCCAGATCTGCTCGTTGACGCGGCGTTCGATATTAGCCAACTCCTCTGGCGAAATGCTCCCTAGATGGGAGAAGTCAAACCGCAGACGTTGCGGCTCAACCAAAGATCCTGCCTGATTGACATGCTCGCCCAGCGTTTCTTTCAGCGCCTTGTGAAGCAGGTGAGTCGCCGTATGATTTTTGACTGTTTGTCCACGCAGTTCTTTATTCACAGCCGCCGTTACACTTGCCCCGACCCGAAGCTCACCGGCTCCCACCGTTACTTGATGGACATGCTGGCCATGAGGCGCTTTGAACAAGCCTTCGACAATCGCATTTCCAGCTTCCCCAGAAATGGTTCCCTGGTCGCTGACTTGACCGCCGCTTTCTGCGTAAAAAGGTGTAACCTCCAGAATGACTTGTCCCTTTTGCCCTTCGGACAAAACGTCGACAAAAACATCATTTGCAACGATAGCTACAATTTTGGTGGTTACTTCAAGCTCATTATATCCAACGAAGTCTGTTTTAGTCGTAAAATCTGACAAAACCCCGCCTTGAACCTTCATACTTCCGCTGTCGTGCCGGGCAGCGCGGGCACGTTCACGTTGTTCCTCCATAGCAGCCTCAAAGCCTTCCCGATCCACCCCAAGCCCATGCTCGGCGGCAAAGTCCTCGGTCAGATCAAGCGGAAAACCATAGGTATCGTAAAGCTTAAATGCATCGGCCCCACTGATCAGCGAACGGCCCGCTTTCTTGGCCTCAGTGCTAATTTCGGCCAAAATAGCAAGTCCGTCGGTGAGTGTTTCATGGAACCGCTCTTCCTCCGAGCGAATGACTTTCTCGATAAATTCCCGTTTCGTTACTACATCAGTGTAGTAGGTGCCCATAATGTCACCAACCGTCTCAACCAGTCCGAACATAAACGGTTTGTTGAGTCCAATCAATTTTCCATAGCGTACCGCACGGCGAAGTAAACGGCGGATTACGTAGCCACGGCCCTCGTTGGAAGGCAAAACGCCGTCCGCAACTGCAAAGGCGACTGTCCGAATGTGGTCAGCGATAACCTTCAGTGCTACGTCGACCTCCTCGGTTTCTCCGTAAGTCACTCCGGCCATAGCTGCCGTTCTGGCAATGATCGGTTGAAACAAATCCGTATCGAAGTTGGAGTTCACATTTTGCAGAATCGAAGCGAAGCGTTCCAGTCCGGCGCCGGTATCAATATTTTTGTTAGGAAGCGGCGTGTAACTACCGTCCTTGTTATGATTGAATTGGGAGAACACGAGATTCCAAACCTCGAGGAACCGTTCGTTTTCGCCGCCCGGCGTACATTCCGGATCGGACAAATCTCCATAAGCGTCACCACGGTCGTAGAAAATTTCCGTACAAGGTCCGCAAGGTCCTTCGCCGATATCCCAGAAGTTATCTTCCAGCTTGACGATGCGCTCTGCCGGGATGCCGATTTTTTCGTTCCACAGCTTGAACGCTTCTTCATCCTCCGGATACACCGTAACCGACAAGCGCTCAGGGTCGAAGCCGATCCATTCCTTGCCCGTCAGAAATTCCCAAGCCCAAGTAATCGCCTCTTCTTTGAAATAATCCCCGATCGAAAAGTTGCCGAGCATTTCAAAAAAAGTATGGTGACGGCGGGTTTTCCCTACGTTTTCGATATCATTGGTGCGGATGCATTTTTGCGAATTGGTGAGGCGCGGATTTTCCGGCTTCACACGGCCGTCAAAATAAGGCTTAAGCGGTGCCATTCCCGCATTAATCCACAGCAAAGACGGATCATTATGCGGAACCAGCGAGGCGCTAGGTTCGATTTTATGACCTTTGCTGGCGAAAAACTGCAGCCATTTGGAACGAATTTCACTTGCTTTCATGTGTTATCCTCCTAAGTCTTATATATTTTGCAGATTGCATATGATATTGCAGCTTAAAGCAAAGCACAAAAAACGCCCCTGAAAATCAGGGACGATTGAATCGCGGTACCACCCTGGTTATCGCATATTCACTGCAGTTCTCTAATGGCTGCATAGATTAGCGATCGCCTTGTTGGTTCGGTAACGGGAACCACCCGGTGAATTTGAACTCACACTCCGAAATCAGCTTTCCGCTCGGTCGGTATTTCGGGTTCTCTCAGCCATCATTTTAAATAGCTAAGAAGCTACTAAAATGAAGGAACACCTTCTCTGGTAAAAATCGGCCACGAACGTACTCTATTTCATCACCGTTTTACAGCTATAGGCTAAAAGCTTATGCAAGCTTCGCCAAAAGTAATTTCGAACATAACATTTTTAGTATATAAGGCATAAATGTCCCTGTCAATGTGAGCGTCAGGATTCTTATTTCACCCGTTGCAATTTGATTATGCTGTTCTTCGGCGGACATAGTAGGTGTAAAAATGCTGTATGATCACCTTCATCACAGCAAAGAAAGGAACCGCCAATATGAGTCCTGGAATTCCGGCGATTTCTCCTCCAACCAACAGTGCAAAAATGATCAGCAGCGGATGAAGATGCAGCGTTCGCCCAACAACTTGTGGTGAGATGATGTTGCTTTCAATCATTTGGCAGACCATGTTGACTAGCAGAACGAGCAGCACCATTTTCCAGGATATCGTCGTAGCTACAACCATCGCCGGAGCAGCTCCCAGGAACGGGCCGAGGTAAGGAATAATGTTGCAGATCGCGACAACTCCAGCCATAAGCAACGCAAACGGCATACCAATAATGATGTAGCCAATGTACGCGAGCACTCCGATGATAACACATACGAGCAGCTGCCCCCGTATATAATTGCCAAGCGCCTCATCGATTTCCTTAAGCAGGTTGATGATCGATTTACGTCGTGATCTAGGCAAATACTGGATGACCAGACGTTCAATCACTTCAAAATCTTTTAGTATGTAGAAAATGAGAAACGGAATGATAAATGCGTTGAAGACCACTCCAATTGTCGTCCCAATATTGTCTAAAAAGGTCGAAATTCCGTTAGCAAGCCGGTTCTCAAACTGAAAAAACCAGTTATTCATTCCCATTCGGATACTTCCCGGTAATAAACCGGTGTTCCAGCTGTCCATCATTTGCTGCGTATGCATTGTCAGCTCGGGTAGATGCTCTCCCAGCTCTTCCAACTGCTCTATAAACATAGGGATGACATTCATTAGTATCACAGAGAGGCTCGTTAAAAATACAGCATAGATAAGCAGTACCGCTGCCGTGCGTGGTACTTTCCGACCGCCAAGCATTCTGACGACCGGATTCAGCACATAAGAGATGATTAGCGCGATAACAAAAGGGGCAAATACTGCCTTCAGAAATTCGAATATACGGAAAAACATCGGCCGAAGCAGCCATACAAAGTATAAAATGATGAGACCCAGCAGCAGCCAAACCCCATAACGAAACAGCTTGTTCTTATAAACTGGTCCCACGAACGACTCCTCCTTGCGTGGACTGGTATGAACATTATGCACCGTGAGGGAAAAAAATAATCACCTAAGGTTTACGCCGTGGCAACTACTATTAAAGGAATACAAAAAAGCCGCCCCCTATTTTAATAAAATAGAGGACAGCTCTATGCATCATCAACCTACAGTCTGAATATCTTTAAGAGGAAGCATGAATTTGTGGAAAATCTTGAGCTATTTCTTCGCCGAAGAACAAGTCGTCTAGTGAGCTCAAAGTACCGTCTTCTTCCACTTGATAGACCGACATCTTTTCTCCGTTTACCGTTAGTTCAATAAAGCAGCCCCAGCAATAATATTGATGTGAACCAATCTTGCCGATATCCTTGGAACTGCAATTTGGACATTTCATCATTCATTGATCACCTATCCATTAACAGAGTTCATGGCCTTTCCAGCAGCTGTTCGCTATTTGGGGGCACCATGATCACATTTTCCCCCCGGGTCATTTCCGGCATAAACGGCAGCATTTTCCGTCCTTCCATCAAATCAGTGAAAAACCCGTCACTTATTTCAATTCCAGTTATTGTATTTCCCAATTCATGTTCAAAATAAACATCCGTAACATGTCCCAGCTGAATCCCGCCCTCCGTGAGGACTGGAACCTCTCTCATTTTGCTGGTAAAAGATACACATGTATTCTGTATATTCTCGGCTTTCCACATTTGGACGGCCTGTTGATTGCGGATCATTACGGCATCTTCACCGTAGGCGACGATGTCATTCCAATGCACCATTTTCATGCTAGAGGCAAACATCCATCTACCTTCCAACTGTATGCCAATTATCGACCAGTCATTGTTCAGCATAATATCAAGGACTTTCCCTACCTGTTTGCCATTCTCAACGTCAAAGACGGGCAGACCGATCATTTCTTGCATTCTCATGATATGAGGACACTCCCCAGCTGAATTTTTCTTGCTCTATGCTGTTACTTCACTCGCAATCCTCCCTCCGTAAAAGAAATCAGGACTACCGTTCCATCAATCACGAATCGAATGAAAAATAGTGCCCATTAGTTTCTTTTACGAAGACGATCTAAGATGGTTCCAATTTTTTGCGTGGTTTGTTCAATTTCTTGACTAGTATTACCCAAACCAAAGCTAAATCGAATCGCTGAACGCAAAAGATGCTGCGGCAGATTCATCGCTTCCAGCACATGCGATGGTTCCAGAGAACCAGAGGTGCAGGCCGAGCCGCTCGACGCCGCAATCCCTTCCATATCTAAATTCATCAGCATCGTTTCGGTATCACATTCCGGAAAACTGATGTTGATAATATGCGGCAGATGCGCCGTAGGGTGTCCATTGACATGGTACCGTTCCGCTGAAATCGCGCTGTTCAATCCTAATAGCAATTGTTCGCGCAGCGCTTCCTCGTGGCGGTTTCGCGCTTCCCGCTCCGCGTCCATAATTTCTACCGCTTTGGCAAAGCCGGCGATTCCCGCCATGTTTTCCGTCCCGGCCCGGCGCTTTCTTTCCTGCAGCCCACCGTATTGAATTGGCTCAAGCACGAGCTCTTTTCTTACATAGAGAGCCCCTACCCCTTGCGGCCCGTTAATTTTATGCGAGGAGAAACTCATTAAATCAACCGGCAGTTCGCGGCAGGAAATCGGAATTGAGCCAAGCGCCTGTACAGCATCCACGTGGAAGATAATTCCTCGTTCCTTCGTGATTTGCCCAATCTCGGCAATAGGCTGGATCGTACCGACTTCATTGTTGCCGTACATGAGGCTGACGAGAATCGTATCCGGTCTAATCGCTTCTCTTACTTGCTCAGGATGAACCTGCCCATAGCGGTCCACTGGAAGATAGGTCACCTCGTAACCGTCTTTCTCCAGTCGTTCGCAGGAATGGAGCACCGCATGGTGCTCGATCGATGTCGTGATAATATGACGCCCCTTCTCCTTGAAGGCCGCCGCCGTACCAAAGAGCGCTAAATTATCGCTTTCTGTTCCGCCGCTAGTAAATACGAGCTCGTCTGGGCGACATCCCACCTTAGAAGCAATCAAGTCACGGGCACCGTTAACTAATCTCTTTGCAGTCCGACCGAAAAAATGCACGCTGGATGCATTACCGAATTGTTCCTTCATGACCGTCATCATCGCTTCCGCAACCTCTGGATGAATCGGTGTGGAAGCAGCATGGTCCAAATATATGTGTTTCATGGATAGCTAGCCACCTTATATTATGAAAATATCTCTTGACATTATTTGAGCGAATATAATTCTATATTATTTTTGGCAAAAAAACTACTCTTTATAGATTCATTCGATCTTTTGTCTTTCGATTTCGTACCGCGGCAACAATGAGCAGCAGCAGTGGAATGAGCAGGTTAGTTGTTAAGATGAAGAATGGAATCGTGTATCTGATTATATCTGAAAGGACTGAAAAATTTGGCAAGCCCCATACACCGTTGATCAAAACGAGAAGGGAGAGCGGAAAAACAATCGGTCGATAATCCTTAAGTTGAAACCATTGTGCCACAGAAAGAGCTGTAATGTAGAAATAGATGCTAATTTGCAAAAAATGTCCGATCACCCACATTGCCAACAGGAGCGATTCCAGATTTTCAAGGAAAGCACCTACGCTAACATAGCGAAAAGCAATGAGAATCGGATATACTTTATTGCCCAGGTCGGGGCCTAACAGAAATAATCCGATCAAATTGGTAAAAGTCAAAAAAAGGATAATCACACCCAGTGACACAAACCCCCACTTTCTCCCTCTCTCCGGGTCGGTCACGCTAGGTAAAAAAAAGGACATGATAAACAATTCGTTGCACCAGCCCATCATCGGGATGGAACCTTTGACAACCGGGACGATTCCCTGACTCATAACGGGAAAGATGGCTTTTAGATCCAGGTCAGGGAACAGGAATAACAGAAATAATATCGGAACAACAAACAGCGGCAAAAATATCGAAGTAATACGCCCCAATATCTCCACACCCCCACGAACGGTGATGGTACACAGCAGCACCATGGAGGCCATAATCAATAAAATTGGAGTTCTAAGCAAAAAGTTACCTGTAACAAAATCCGCATATTGCCTTGTGATTAAGCTAGAGGGAATAAAGTTATTGATGATAAAGATCAGGCCGATGATCTTCCCGAGCAATTTGCCAACGATACGTTCACTATATTGGATAACCGTTAGATTCGGATAATACTGATGAAGCCGGGTCGCCATCACCACACTGATGAAGCCGACGAGCGTGGCCAAAACACTCGTCAGCCAAAGATCATTTTGCGCGTATTGTGCTGTTGCAGTTGGAAGCACAAGAAAGCCGGAGGCAAGCACGGCGGGACACATCATTAACCCAAGTTGGAGCGCTGAAATTTTTTCTTTTTCCAAAACTTGCACCCCCATGCTTTTATATGATTTAGCGCCCCCCTTATATTCAAGGTGTAATCACGGCTCCAGCAATCCTCTGAATGGTTTAAACGCAAACTGAAGAAACGTTGTTAATCCCGGTGTATGGGGCAAATCCAGCATCGACAATATCCAGGCCGCAAGCAGTATCGAGATGAACACAACTTTATCCCGTACCGGCATCACCTTGAGTTTTGACCATTCCATACGAAAGATCAGCAGAACAGCAATGGTGACGCCCCAGAAAAAATAAGCTCTCATCTTTCCCTGACTTCCTCCTTAGGGACTCCGCCCGGAGAACTGGTCAGCCCCGGTCTGTTTATGCTGGCATGAACTTCAATGTTTACTCTTACTTTCGGAAACTGTTCCGCCCAACGCTCCTTCATTTTTTCCCACTGACGAGGATATTTCCGGTGAAAAGCTTTTGCAAAGTCCAAAACATCAACCTTTTGTTTTCGTTGCACTTCATTAATTGCCAGCTCTATTCGCTCTTTCACGTCTTTCTCGAATCCTTTGTTCATGACGGCCAAATATTTCGGGTTCAAAGGATTAAGGAGCGTGTTGTTTTCCTCAATATCTCCTTCCGACTTGACTTTTATGGTCATCATCCAGTCTTCCCCTTTAATCTCGGGAATCAGCTTTGCCTGAGACTTTATCGGCCTTAAGGACACTCGACCTTCTTCGGTATCGAAGACTATCGTATATTCCCCGATTTCATTTCTAATCCACATGACACCCCGCGTGGTTTTCTCCGAAATTTCACCGACCATCCTGTCCTTTTTGAATAAGACGCTCCCCAAAATGTTCGGAATCTCTTTAACCTGCTCCGAAGATAAGGACTGAGGAACAATATAAACCAACGGAAGAATCGCTGCCTGAGATTCTCCCATAAGCATTCCGCTGAACTGCTTCATGTTCACCCGCATACCGATTTTCAGATCAGACACTCTTCGAAGTACATCGGCCGAGGTTCGTTCAATAGAGGGCATAAGTTCAAGCACCTTCGCTGCGCTTCCTTTGCTTACGAACATGTATGCACGCTCCCTCGTTTGGGGAGAACGCAGCAGGAAATCGAGTTCCTCCTGTATTCCCTCCCTGGCAACGGCTTCATTGAAAATGAAAATTTTACACTGTCCCCAGAACATCCTTCTGGGGATTTTTCCCTGCAATTTGGATAGCGCGTCCGTGACATCAACTCCCGTCTCAGACTGTGTGGAGGTGCGTCCCGACATCCCGCCTTCAGGATTGCCTCCGCCCATAGATCCGGTTTGACTTTGCGGCAGAACCAGCTGCACCGTTGCTTGAATCTGGTTGTTTTCTGCCTTATCGAGGGAAAGTGCTGAAACCAGCGCCAGTTCATTAAGCTCTTTACGATCCCAGCAGCCTCCTAGCAGCAATAGAAGCAAAATGGAAAGGAGCAGTATTCCCCATGTTCTCGCCAGTATTCCCATCATTCTTTGTTTCCTTGGGCAGTTCCGGGCTTCTGACCGGATATTTGGCGGTATTTATCGGCATTTCCCGTCAAACGCGGCCTTTTGCTCATCATCCACCACGGCGGCCGAATCAAGACACTTCTCAATTCTCCCAGTTTAGGAGTGCCTATTTCGGACAAGTAGGGAACCCCGAACGAACGTAAGCAGCACAAGTGAAGAATGATCGCAATGACTCCCATCATGACACCGACAAGCCCTAGCGTCCCCGCAAGAAAAATTAACGGAAAACGCAGCATACGTACGGCAATTCCCGTAATATAACGAGGAATCATGAACGACGAAATTCCAGTGATTGCGACAACAATGACCATCGGCGCCGAAACAAGCCCAGCCTGCACCGCAGCCTGACCAATAACGAGCGCCCCGACAATGCTAACAGCGGCACCTACCTGTTTGGGTAGACGGACGCCGGCTTCACGGAGTGCCTCGAAAGTCACTTCCATCATGAGCGCTTCGATGAGGGCCGGGAAAGGAACGGCTTCATGTGCTTGCGCCATACTAATCAGTAAAGAGCCTGGTAGCATCTCCTGATGAAAGGTTTGAAGGGCTACATACAATGAGGGGAGCAAAAGAGAAATCATGATAAAGGTGTAGCGCAGCCAGCGGATAACCGTAGAGATAAGAAATCGCTGGTAATAATCTTCCTGAGACTGGATCAGAGAAAAGAATGTGACCGGAGCGACCAAGACAAAAGGCGTTCCTTCCGTTAATATGGCGACTCTTCCTTCGAGCAGGTTCCCGCTGACCACATCGGGACGTTCCGTGCTGAGCAATTGCGGAAATGGCGAATATGGCTGGTCCTCGATCATTTCCTCGATATAGCCGCTCTCTAAAATGCCGTCAATCTTGATTCGTCCGAGCCGATTTTGGACTTCTTCCACCAGCGCCTTATTTGCCAACCCTTCGATATAAGCAATAGTGACGTTTGTTTGGGTATATTCGCCTATTTTCATCGTTTTCATTTTCAGCCGTGGACTCTTGATAATACGCCGCAGCATCGATGTATTGATACGCAATGTTTCGGTAAACCCTTCTCTCGGGCCTCTGATTCCCACTTCGGCCGAAGGCTCCTCAATTTTGCGCTTCTCCCATTTGGTAAGCCCCAAAGCAATGCCGGTAGGCAGATGATCGATGAACAGAATGGCTCTTCCGGATGAAAGGTGCTCAACTCCATGACTGAATGAAGTGAATTTTGTGGCCAGGGGTACCGAAATGATCTGTTCCATTAGCCAATCGATCTCAACGTTTTCTTGAGGCTTCTTCTGCATTAATGGGGCGATGACATACATCTCAAGCCCTTCAGAATCAACCAATCCATCAATAAACATAACGAAAGCATTCGTCTCTCCGCCAACCCGAAAAGAGCGAAAAATCACGTCCGAGCAATCGGCATAAAGGGAGTGAAGATACTGTTCATTTTGCCGCACCTCGGAATAAAGCTCCTGCGACAGCAAATGGGAAATATTTAGCTGATGTTCATGGTTATTAGTGCGTTTCTCTATTCGTAGTTTAGCCATATTTCTAAGCAAGCGCATGTTCCTCATGAAGTAAAAATCCTTTCGACAAATGTTGTCATAATTTAACCATCACCAAAACAATCTCACTTTATACTGTTTTTCATTCAAGAGGAACGATACTTTTATCTTTAAGTGATGGTTCAAAAAAGCCATGAAAACAAAAAAACTGCCGACGATGTGTCGGCAGACGTTTTCGAGGAATCTTTTTGTGAAATTAGACTATACAGGCTTAAATGTAGAACATGTAGTTTTCTTTCACGCCATGCTCTTCATAGTTGACCAAGTCGTTCAGCGTTGTCGAGTCCAGCACCTCAGCAATGCTGTCACGAATCCGCAGCCACAAGTCACGCTTGGCCGGATCATCTTCCTCCGTGAAATCTACTGGAGAAATCGGTCCCTCCAAAACTCTAATGATGTCTCCCGCCGTAATCTCATTAGCATCCCGAGACAAAATGTAGCCGCCATAAGCACCGCGCACGCTCTTAACAAGCCCTGCGTTACGCAAAGGTGCGATCAGCTGCTCCAGGTAGTGCTCAGACAGCTGGTTTTTCTCGGCAATGCTTTTGAGAGAAGTCGGACCTTCACCTTGTTTAGCGGCGAGCTCCATCATGATTGTTAAACCATAGCGTCCTTTTGTGGAAATCTTCAAAGAAGCCACCTCTTTCAATTTTCAAATAAACTTTATATAATTGTGTTTCGATCCATTAAAGACGGGAAAATAGGCGAATCAGGTACAAATCATACCAAAATCGGCAAATTTGAGGAATACCTCCCTATTCCTATCTTTAACCTCTGCTTATCGTAACATATCAAATGTATTTTTGGAAAACAAATCCGTTTCCTTCTCGGAAACCAATTGTTTACCTTTTGTTAACATCGGCTACAGTATTCGTATAGGCCTTGTACTTTATGATAAAATAAACGTCAGGTCGAAATGACCCAAAGGAGTGATAGAAATGACTAAATCGATTAGCGAAACCCGTGTCGTGGTTGGGATGTCCGGAGGGGTCGATTCCTCCGTGACGGCACTGCTGCTCAAACAGCAAGGCTACGACGTGATCGGCATATTTATGAAAAACTGGGATGATACCGATGAATTCGGCTACTGTACAGCCGAGGCGGATTCCGAAGATGTGCGGCGCGTCTGCGAGCAAATCGATATCCCGTACTATACCGTCAATTTCGAGAAACAATATTACGATAAAGTATTTGCCTATTTTCTTGAAGAATATAAGCGCGGACGGACGCCAAACCCCGATGTGATGTGCAACCGGGAAATTAAATTCGGAGAATTTCTAAATAAAGCTCTGGATCTCGGGGCGGATTACGTGGCGACAGGGCACTATGCGCGAGTCGTAGAGGAAGCGGGAGTGTACAAGCTGCTGCGAGGCGTCGACAGCAACAAGGATCAGACCTATTTTCTGAACGCCTTAAGTCAGGAGCAATTGTCCAAGGCTATGTTTCCGATTGGTCATCTTCCGAAACCGGAAGTACGGCGAATCGCTGAAGAAGCGGGCCTCTATACGGCAAAAAAGAAGGACAGCACCGGCGTTTGCTTTATCGGAGAACGCAACTTTAAGGAATTCCTGAGCAACTATTTGCCAGCCAAATCTGGCGATATGGTTGACATTGTCACAGGTGAGGTTAAAGGCCGTCATGACGGCTTAATGTACTACACCTTGGGTCAACGTCAAGGCCTCGGCATTGGGGGATCCGGCACCGGTGAACCTTGGTTCGTGGCGGACAAAGATCTAGAGCATAACATTCTCTACGTCGTCCAAGGGGATAAGCATCCAAGCCTCTACTCCACCGCACTGACAGCTTCCGGTGTGAACTGGATTGCCGGGGCGGATAAGCTGTCTAAGGGCCCTATCCACTGTACGGCGAAATTTCGTTACCGGCAGCCGGATCAGGGAGTAACTCTCATACCGCAAGAGGACGGAACCGTTCTGGTGGAATTTGATACCGCCCAAAAGGCGATTACCCCGGGTCAAGCCGTCGTCTTCTATCAAGGCGAGGAATGCCTCGGCGGAGGGACGATCGAAACCCCGGTAAAGCTAGCTGCTTCTGAAGCGATGGCATGAAACCTTATTTGGATTACTTGATCTGCCATTACGGATACGTAGGGCTATTCGGGGCATTGGCTCTCGGCATTGTCGGGCTGCCAATTCCGGACGAAACGCTTCTTGCATATGCAGGATATAGCGTATACCAAGGCGAGATGAACTTTTTATTAACGATAGTTGTCGCCTTTTTGGGCTCCATGACCGGTATTACACTGAGCTATGTGATCGGCTTCAAATTAGGCTATCCCTTTCTGAAAAAGTTCGGTCCGAAGAGTTGGACGGAGGAAGGCAAAATAGATCGTATCCACCAGCTCTTCGTGAAATATGGGAGCACCCTGCTGTTTTTCGGCTACTTCATTCCGGGTATTAGACACCTCACCGCTTATGTAGCCGGTATTTCCAACATTGGACTGCGCAAATTTATGCTGTTCGCTTATTTGGGTGCCCTCGTATGGAGCGCTACCTTCATTTCGATTGGACGAGAACTGGGAAACCGATGGTACATCGTAAAAATATTTATTCATCGTTACAGTGCTTACCTGGTTATCGCTGGAGTCATCGCTTTGATCGGATATGGTGCTTACAGGTATATCAAAAAGGCTAGGGCGAATGCCTAGCCTTTTTGATTTTCTCTGCGACGTAGTTCCTGATTGTGCTTGATCTTCGCTTCATTCCCCTGTTCCGTAGCTTCGTAGAACGTGCGCCCCTCAAGATTCGGCGGCAAATAGGCCTGCTGTACATAATGGCCGGGATAACTATGGGGATACTTGTACCCTTCATGGCCCAGCTTTACTGCCCCTTTATAGTGGGCGTCCCGCAGGTGAAGCGGAACCTCGGCTGACCGAACCTCCTCAATCGTCGCCAGCACCTTCCCGATCGCTTCTACAACAGCATTCGATTTAGGGCTTTCCACCGCAAACAGGATCGCTTGAACGATGTTCAGCCGTGCTTCAGGCCAGCCATTGTTTCGATAGGCTTCGAGTGCGCTAACCGCCTGCACCATCGCCTGCGGATTAGCTAGGCCGATATCCTCGCTGCTTGCCGCAATTAATCGGCGAATGAAGGTCATCGGGTCCATGCCAAGCTTTTCGACCGCATATAGGAACCAGAAAACCGCCGCATCGCTGGAGCCGCGAATGCTCTTGTGAAAAGCGGAGAGGACGTCGTACTGCGTCGATTCGTCCGCTTTGACGAGGGGCCGGCGAATCGATTCCTCCGCCACCGCAAGCGTAAGATGGACCGTACCGTCCTGCTCCGGCGGGGTCGTCATCGCCGCCAGCTCAAGCGCGTTCAACGCGCGGCGAATATCGCCGTTCGCCATGGAAGCGATGTGCCGCAGCGCCTCCTCGTCCACGTTCAGCTTCATGAAGCCGAGCCCCTTCTCCTTGTCTGCAAGCGCCCGGCTCATCGCGATCAGCGAATGCTCCTTTGTCAGTGGCTCTAGCTGGAACAAGGTAGAACGGCTCATCAACGCGCCGTTGACATAGTGAAATGGGTTTTCCGTCGTGGCCCCGATGAAAATGATCGTTCCCTTCTCCACCGCCGGAAGCAGGGCATCTTGACGCGAGCTGTTGAAGCGATGCACTTCGTCCAGAAACAGGATTGTCTTCGTCCCGTAGAACGATTTGTCGTTTTGCGCCTTCTCGATAACCTCCCGGACATCCTTTACGGAGGCATCAACCGCGTTAAGCCGAACAAACTCGGCTTTTGTATGATGGGAAATGATATGGGCGAGCGTTGTTTTGCCACAGCCCGGCGGTCCGTAAAGCAAAATGGATGATACCTGGTCAGCTTCAATCGCCCGGCGCAGCAGCTTTCCCGGACCGACGATATGCTCCTGTCCGATATATTCATCCAGCGAAGTCGGACGCATCCGATCGGCCAGCAGCCGTCCCGCCGGATCCGTTTCTTGTTTATAAGAGAATAAATCCACTACCTGCTCACTTCCTTGAATACAGCTTAATCGTTAGCATAAGACCCTCTATATTCTAGCACAACTTACGTAAAAAACACTTATAGTCGTTCTTTCGCTTTCTCTTTAAGCCGGAATATGAGTTAATATAGATGTCGGGCCGACGAATCACTGGAAAGGGGGCTGATCGAATTGATTACAGTGAGTGAGGTGGTTTCCGCGTAAGCGGAAACCGCAAAAACGGGGGGCTGGTTACAGCCCCCCTTATTTCCGTTTTCAGTTAGCTGTGTTAAGATAGTAAAAAGTGCCAATCGATAAATGGATTTTTAATTTATATTATAAGCCGAAAGGGGGATTTACGAACATGCTGACTTATCTTGTTTCAATGACGGAGGATGTAGCAAGAAATAAGGAGGAACATGATCGTGAACTACAAAAACGGGAAGGATGTACTTCCCCCTAGGCTACTGCAGGAGCTCCAAAATTATATTCAGGGGGAGCTGCTGTACATTCCTAAACCGGAACGAAAAAGGGCATCGTGGGGTGAACTAAGCGGATCCCGCATTTTTATAGCTAAACGTAACGAAGAAATTTATCACCTTTATCGCACTGGATATTCCGTAGGGGATTTAGCCGAAAAATACCACTTATCTGACGAAAGCATACGCAAAATTTTGTGTAAAATGCGATCGGCCGCCAGACTGCAAGTGGCAGTTACAGAATAACAAAATCATTACGCGCGGACTCGTGTACGCCAAAAACGACACTTACGCGCCCATGAATAAATTGAGCCAAGGCCGATGGTCTTGGCTATAATATTATCTTAACAGCTTATAATAAAGAGGCTTGTATAGGGTTAATAAAACAGAGGTGACATACTTGAAACAGAAGCAACCTTCAACAAATTTACCTGACAGCCCTTCCCCCATAAATGCAAAAAAATGTGCCTATTGTGGAGAGGTGAAGCCGTTAACCGATTTTCTGAAGCGCACTGGAAAACGTGCTGGAAAAGGCTCTCGGCGCGGCGCTTGCCGCAGCTGCCGGACGCTTAAGAAACAGGATGCAGCCTTGCTGGCCGGGCACGCGAATACGATCAGCGTCCTAGGCAAAGTTCTCCAGTCGCCACTACCAACAACTCTTGGAGAAGCACCTAAACGCCGTATCAAGCAAGCGCTTCCCGCCCCGCCGCCAACCGTCTCTGGCTCGGACGCCCAAGTGCTTCGTCCGAACCGAAACGGCATGATACGCATGCGCGGACGGACTGACAAGGGGCGTCGTTGGCAGCAGGAAGTCGAACTTGAGCTAGCCGTAACGCTCGTACGCGAATATGCCGCTGTTGTGGTGAACCCTTATACCATCCGGCGTTTATATACCAATAAAGCATTCCGCAGCTATATCCTCACCCGCGACAAGCACACCTGCTTCTTCTGCGGCGAATACGGCGATACGATCGACCATTTGCTGCCAAAAGCCAAGGGCGGGCATACAACTCCGATGAACTGCGTATGCGCCTGCAATTTGTGCAATCAGAGTAAAGCCGACCGCAGCCTGGAGGACTTTATGGAGAATAGCGGGTCCTAAAAGCTACAGGGCCTCCAATTCAACCTTTGAAGCGAATTCTGAAGTTTCCGAAGTGACATAGGTCGGCAACGCTTCTCCATAAAGAAGCCAAAGCTCGTGCAGTGCCCGTGTACAGCCGACATAAAGCAGCTTGGCATCCTCTGGTCCATAATGCAGCGGATCGACATCCGTTACGATAACGGCATCAAACTCCAGTCCCTTGGACAAATAAACAGGCAGCACCGATACCCCTCCGGCATACTGCTTCAGATCACCATTAATTAAGTGAATGTCGGCTCCTTCATGGATGAGTTCCTCGTAAAGCTCTTCCGCCTCACGCATCGTCCGCGTCAGAATGGCAGCTGTTCGGTAGGAACCGGCTAAAGCTTTATTCATCGCGCGCGTAATGGCCTCTCTCCGATGCTCTCCAGCTGCACCGAGCAGTTTCACCGGTTCACCGCTGCGGAATACAGGAACCGCCAATAGATCGGCATTGACGCCCCGTTCCAAAATTTCATTGGCAAACTGGATGATTTCCATGGTCGATCGGTAGCTTCGCGTCAGTGCGAAATAAGCGGTATCTTCAGCTTCAAACAGCGACTGCATTTCATGCCAGTTGCGAACCCCTTTGTAGTAATGAATCCCCTGTGACAAATCTCCAAGGATCGTAAACGAATGCCCTTTTACAAATCGGTCCAGCACATAAACCTGAAATGGCGAAAAATCCTGCGCTTCATCGATAACTACATGGTCAAAGGTCATCTTCCCGTCAATTTCGTGAACCTTCGTATAAATATAGAGTAAACCAGGCAAATCTTCCTCTTTGACGATATTGTTTTTTAAACGAGTCCGCGTTTCCTTCCAGATGCCCTTCGGGACTTGTTCCGACATATCCGGCAATCCTGCAATACCGGCGCCCTTCTTGATGCCAAACAATTCCCTATATAGTGCTAGCGGCTCCAGCTCCGGCCACTTTTTAGCGTAAGCTTTTTCCCGCTGCTGGGCTTTTTTCTTTCTTTCCTTTAGTGCAGCGACTGAAGGTGACTTCTTAAGCGCCATTTCCACCCAGCGATGAATTCGGGCAAGTACTCTCTCTTTACGCCGCGCAACCGGATAATGGCGATATTCGCCTTCAAACCATGCCAAAATTTCTTTTCGCGGCAGCCGGGCACCATCCCAAGGCTCGAAATCGCCGTCAGGAACACACGCTGGCTCCAGGTCCTCCAGGAAAGTATCGATTAGTGCCTTAAACTCTATTGAACCTTTAAATCTGCCAGGCAGCTCCGTATCCTCCAACCGCTCCTTGCCTCGCTTCTCACCATCAAACCAATATGACAAAGCCTCCGAACCGTCGGCAGGCACATCATCCAGCCCAAGTACCTTTGCCGCCCAGTCGCTGAACGTGCTCTGCTGGATATCACCCACCCCAAGCTCAGGCAGCACCTCGGAGATATAATCGATAAACATATGGTTCGGCGCAAAAATTATCATGCGCTCCGCCGTAATTTGCTCTTTGTACTGATACAGCAAAAAGGCCAGCCGATGCAGCGCTACGGTCGTCTTTCCACTGCCAGCTACCCCTTGGATAATGAGTGCGGTATTTTTGGCCGCCCGAATGATTTGGTCCTGCTCGGCCTGGATCGTCGAGACGATATCGCGAAGCCGATTGTCCTTGTTCTCCCCAAGTCGGTAAACGAGAAATTCGTCGGATACGGCCGGGCCATCGCTCTCCCGGTTATATGTATCAACTACTCGATCTAAAATGCCCTTACGAATTACAATGTTGCGTTTCAGATAAACGAGCCCTTCAATCAAGCCTTCAGGGGCTACATATGATGCATCGTCCCCTCCGGTAAAAGAATAGAACAGGCTGGCTACAGGTGCACGCCAATCGATGACAATCGGTTCCTTGCCGTCGGGATCGCCCACTCCCACTTTCCCAATATAAAGCGGAGTTTTACTTCTGCCCTGCTCTTCAAAATCGAGCCGTCCGAAATAGGGCTCATGGAAAGACTGCTCCAGCTGTTTTCTCTGGTTTTCCCGGTTTTCCTCGAGCAATTGCTCCGTAAAATCCTGTCCCGTGTAAACCGGGATGCCGCGCAGCATGGTCAGCCGCTTGTCGATCTGTTCCAAGGTACGGTCCAGCCGCGCCTTTTCTTCTTGATAGGCACTTTGAAAATCGTCCACTTTCAGTTACCTCCTAAGGATAGTGTACTCCGCATAATCTGCCAGTGTCTCGATTGTAAGTCTCGGAGTCAATCAAAAGAAAGTTTATTATATCACTCCACCTGGAAAAAGGCGAATTTATCTAAATCGATTTATAAAACTGCATTAAGAAAAACGCCTGACGGCATCCTTTGAGTTAGCTTGGACTTCTACATCGAAGGGATGGGAGGGAATGGGGGTGGAAAGTTTCACCCGCTGCGAAACTTTCCACCCCATACCCATTCCCTCTTCTGTTCTACTCCTTGCTCCCCGCATCTTTTTCAAATTCTCACCGATCTATTAGGCGTATTTTCAAGGGAGATCAACCGCGGGCTAGTGATAGTTTTACTCTTGGTCACTTCCTTTTGCTCCTTGTCTCTCACCATCCGCTAGTAGATGTATTTCATGCATCTATTTCTTCATAAATTGGAGTTTTTGGAATTTTAGTTGCATTTCGTACATCTAAAATGATGCAATTTGCCTTGGCTGGTTCGTTTTGTTGATTTTAGCTGTACTTTCTGCAATTAAATGCTCATAGGATCCAAATAGGCAGAATTTAACTGCAGAAAATACATTTATTTTGTTAGTCCCAACGGTAACGGTAAGTTTTATGGTAAGAGTAATCCTGATCGTCTGAAAGGTCTGAAAGTGCAGATCGTGTCCCCCACTCTATCTTCATTCAGTGACTTACTGATATATTGAAAAAAAAACGCGAGTTGCTTGAGAAAACCATCGCAACTCGCGTCATCAACATATCGCTTTTTACTTGTCCGTAGGCCGTTTAAGCCCCTGCATGAGCTTCTCCACCGTTTTGGCGATCCGGCTTTGCCTCGTTTCCGCCCGTTTAGCATCCGTAATCCATTCAATATAGGCTTTCTTATGAGAAGGTGCCAATGCTTGAAAAAATGCGGCCGCCTCAGGCTGCTCGTTCAAAGCAGCCGTCAAATCCTCCGGGATTATGACTGGTTCAGCCGCTTTCTTCGGCTTGACGTCAGAGCTTCCCTCAGCTCCAGTTCGGCGGGAAGACGTTGACGATAGCTTCACGAGTTCGGCCGGCCGGAAACGCATCGCCGACCACGTCTCATCTACCGATACCAAAGCGATGCCGTCATACCCGGCTGCCTTCACGGTATCCCAGCCTTTATCGCGGTTCAAATCGGTTCCGGCCTTGGCTCCGCCCTTCGGATAGCACAACCACAGCAGCCCGTTCGGTTTTACCGCCTTCAGCGCCTCGCTAGCGTAATCCTCCACCTCTTTCGCGGAGCGAAAGAACATCTGCACAAAATCGTAGCTGCCTGCCGCCGATTCATCTACCACAGCGTGTTCTGGCGAGAGACCTAGCTGCTCAAAATAACCTTCCGGCGCTCTCAGCACGAGCACAATCCCTTCCTTCCCAGGAAGCCGCAGCTTCTTTACGAGGTCTGCATTCATACGCGGACTCCACCGCGCTCAAGCAGCTCACGCACAGCGACGCTAACCATAATTAGGCCCACCACCGGCGGAACAAACGAGTTGCTGGCCGGGGGCTGCTTCGCTTTGCGAATCTCCGGGGCATTCTCTGGAACGATTTTTTTCGTAACCTCTGCCCGAGGTTTAACCGGCTGCTCCGTAGAGAATACGACTTTTACACCCTTCCGAATACCCTCTTCACGAAGCTTTGTTCGGATGACACGGGCCATCGGGTCCATGTGGGTTTTGGAAATGTCGGTCACCTGGAATTTGGTAGGGTCCATCTTATTAGCCGCACCCATACTGGACAAAATCGGGATTCCCCGATTCAGGCATTCCTTGATCAAATGGATTTTGTACTTGATCGTATCGGAGGCATCCAAGACATAATCGATCTTGTACTTAAACAATTCCTCATATGTCTCTTCCGTATAGAACATGTTCAGCGCAATGGTCTCGCATTCGGGATTGATAAGTTTCACCCGCTCGCACATCAAATCCGCCTTTTTCTGACCAACCGTAGTTGTGAGAGCATGGATTTGGCGGTTTATGTTCGTAATATCCACGACATCCTTATCGATCAGAATAATTTTCCCGACCCCTGTCCGCGCCAGGGCTTCAACGGCCATCGAGCCTACTCCGCCGATTCCCAGCACCGCGACGGTGCTATTTTTCAATATGTCCAGGCCCTCAGCGCCAATGGCAAGCTCTGTCCGTGAAAACTGATGAAGCATGATTTGAAAACCTCCCAAATAGGTATAGCTTACCCTCTGATAAGCCGTTCATGGCATCATCGTAGCGGTCGCTGAGCCGAAGAAGGTGCGTTTTCGGTGCAAATTGCCCGTACCCAAATTAACCTTCGATCACAAACTCAAATCCTGCGTCTCCCGCGAACGTCAGCTTCACAACCAGATGATTGTCCTGTTTGTCATAATACCATCCTGCTCGTTGCTCCTCAAGATGCTCAGGGCTGTGAAGCTGAGAAATTCCTTGAATTCCAACCGGAATAAAAGAAAGAGCATGAAAAGTGAACATCAGCGTTTTAAAATCAGCATCCGATCCGTTCCCTTCAATCTTGCAGTTGACGGTCGCCAGGCTTCCTTTTTCCTCAAAATTAATTTTCAACTCGGATGACGCTCCTTGTTTGTAGGCATCACTAATTCCATCATCCTCGTAAAGCGAAAATTCCCCAGAGGCAGAGTCATACTGACCATCAGACTCACCAAGCCCAAACACATGAATATTGAGATTCGTCCACCTGGCCTCGTCGGTATGCTGCCGAACCGACGTAAATGGCACAACCGCACCGGCTTTTACAAAGAGCGGGAGCGTTTCTAGCGGAGCGTTGGCCATAATATGCTGCCCGCCAACATATCGAGCCTCAGTCCAAAAGTCATACCAGATCCCATCCGGCAGGTAGACAGTCCGAACTTCTTTTCCCGGACGGCATACAGGCGCCACCAACACATCCGCTCCAAGCAAAAATTGATCTGATAACTGAAAAGTCCGTGGATCATCAGGGTACTCCAGCACGAGCGGACGCATGATCGGCAGGCCGTTTAACGTCGATGCATGGAACAGCGAATACAGATAAGGGAGCAACATATATCTTAATTCGATATATTTGCGGCATATCACTTCTACCTGATCCCCGAAGGTCCAAGGCTCCTGACGACGGGTTTCGATAGCGCTGTGATTTCGGAAAAATGGGGTAAATACCCCAAGCTGCGTCCACCTAACCAGAAGCTCACCGGAAGCGTGGTGCATGAACCCCCCGATGTCGGCCCCGGTAAAAGGCACACCGGACAGTCCCAGATTCATGCCCATCGAGATAAACAGCTCCATATGCTCCCAGTAGCTGCGGTTATCGCCCGTCCATACGGCGGCGTAACGCTGAATTCCAGCGCACCCCGCCCTCGTTAATACAAATGGCCGCTCGCCGCCGAGAAGCCGCTCCAGACCCTCATAGGTCGCTTTAGACATCAGCATGCCGTACAAATTGTGGATATCCTCATGTGTTTTCACGTTTCCGCCGTTTTGATGCAGCACATCGGCATCCATCGTTTTCGTAGCCGAATTGAATACGCTAGGCTCGTTCATATCGTTCCAGACGCCGGTGATGCCGTGATCCACGTAAAAACGGTGCAGCGCCCCCCACCACTGTCTCACTGCTTCATCCGTAAAATCAGGAAATACACTGGCACCCGGCCAGACATTCCCTACGAAGGGCTCCCCGTCAGGTTTTTCACAAAAATAGCCTTGATCTACACCCTGCTCGTAGGGTTCATAGCCCTGTTCCACTTTGACCCCGGGATCGACGATCGGAACGATACGAATGCCCATAGTCTTAAGCTTTTGAATCATCCCTTTCGGGTCAGGGAAGCGTACCGGGTCAAAAGTAAACACTTTATATTCATCCATATAGTGAATGTCGAGATAGATCACATCGCATGGAATTTGTTTCTCACGAAATGTACCTGCCAGCTGCAGAACCTCCTCCTGATTCATGTAGCTGAACCTGGACTGCTGATAGCCTAAAGACCAAAGCGGCGGCAGCTGCATTTTGCCGGTCAGGTTCGTAAATCCCGATACCACGTCTTTTAACTTTGGCCCGGCAATAACATATAAATCCATTTCCCCGTTTTCGGTTTGAATCGAGTAGGCATCCTGCTCCTCACGGAGGTCCACAATCAGTTTCCCGGGGTGATCGACAAACAGACCAAACGAACCACAAGCCGTATGCTGAATCAAAAATGGGATCGACTGATATAAAGATTCCATATCCGGCACATGCGGATCAAAAACGTCGGAATTCCACATCGTGTAGCGTTCCCCGCGCTTATTGAGATAACCGGTCGTCTCACCCAAGCCGTAGATTGCGGCATCTTCCAGCATTTTGCCGTTAAAGCGCACGAGGGAACCTGCATTCGAAAGCTTGTAGGTTCCGCAATTTTTTTGCTCCGCATATTCAATTTGCATGGTTAATGACGACTTGTCCATGACGATCCGATACAGTCCGCCCTGCAGCTCCAAACGATCGCTGTATTCGGACACTTTCCAGCCTGCTTCCGGCATATAGGGCAGCAGTGCCTCCGTCGGCACTATCGCTGTAGAATCACCTTTAAGCTTGCAAGCGATCCGCAGCATACCTGGCGCTATGTACCAGAAGGTCATATTACTTTCCGCCGTATGAACGGTCACAGAAACTTCCCGCTGCTCCACACGGCTGTATGCCCCTAAATCCCGGAAGGCAAACTCCGAATGCCCTTCCATCTGATCGGGATGTATGGTTTCACTAGTATGCATGGCTTCTTCCTGCCTCCTTTATCTCTCTCTTATGTGCTAGAATTGCTTTTTCCCCATATCCGATATTCATAAGGCCCCAATTCATCATGGTACTCATTGTCCGAAATATAAAGCATCTCATTGCTGAAAGCCTCCTGCCATTCCCCGGATGGCATAAAGGTGTCTATGCTAATCGTATTCTCTCCGGCATTCATAACGACCCATAGCGTATCATCGCCAAGCTTTCGTTCAAACGAAATTAGGGATGAGCCTTGATCCGCACAAATGACCCTAAAATCCCCGGCAGTCATTGCCGGATGAACACGGCGTAGTTGTATTAACTTCTGGTAAAAAGCGAATAGCTCCCTGTCCTGCTCTGCGGGGTCCCAGACCATGCAACGGCGGTTATCCGGATCAAACTGTCCAGCAAGTCCGACCTCGTCTCCATAATAAATGCTCGGCGCGCCGATAAACGCAAACTGGAAAACCGCAGCAAGCTTCATTTTTCGCTTGTCGCCTTCGCACAGCGTCAGCAGCCGTACGGTATCATGCGTATCCAAATGGTTGAAGCTGGCCTCGTTCACCTGTTTCGGATACCGCGCTAAATATCGGCCGACTTTCGCAGCAAATGAGTGAGCATCATCGTGACCAAACACGAAAAAATCCAGCATTGCAGCGGCAAGAGGATAGTTCATGACAGCGTCGAACTGGTCGCCGCGCAGCCACTCTTTTCCATCGTGCCACACCTCCCCCAAAATATAAGCGTCAGGCTTCACCGCTTTGACCGATTTTCGGAACTCCCGCCAGAAGGCATGATCGCACTCGTTCGCCACGTCCAGCCGCCAGCCATCCACATCCGTTTCCTCGATCCAGTAGCGTCCCAGCTTGGTAAAGTACTCGATCACCTCCGGATTCGCGGTATTTAATTTAGGCATCGTCTTCTCAAAAGCAAACGTCTTGTAAGTAGGAATGCCATCCACAACCTGCAGCGGCCACTCCGTGATATGGAACCAATCAAAGTATGGTGAATCGCTCCCCTTCTCCACAACGTCCTGGAAAAACGGAAACGTTACGCCGCTATGATTGAACACCCCGTCCAAAATTACGCGGATTCCCCTCTCGTGACATGCATGAACGAATTCCCGCAGCACCTCTGTGGTGCCGAAGTGAGGATCGATTTTGTAGTAATCCTTTGTATCGTATTTATGATTCGATGGCGCCTCAAACAAGGGATTGAAATAGATCGCGTTAATCCCAAGCTCACTCAAATAATCAAGCCGCTTGAGCACCCCTTGTAAATCCCCGCCAAAAAAGTTGTAATACTCCGGTGCGTCGCCCCACTTTTTCGTCATCTCAGGATCATTGGACACGTCACCATTAGCAAATCGCTCAGGAAAAATTTGATAAAATACCGCTTCCTTCACCCAAGCAGGCGGCTTATTCACATCCACCGGATGGAGATAAGGAAATTCAAACAGTCCCAAATGCTCCGTGGGAGCCTTATAGGTGAACCCTCTTTCCGTAAACCAAATTTGCTCTTCAAGGTCATCTGTAAACAGAAAACCGTAGGCTAGTCTTCCGTAAGGGGGGGATACCTCCACTTGCCAATAATCGAACAATTCATCGCTGCAAAGAAGCGTCATAGCTTCGGTTTGCATATCGCTCCATGGTCTGCATTTGTCTCCATAGCATACTTCGAGCTTTAGATGTTCTCCTCGTTTTGTGCGAATGCGCAAGTGAATAGTCCGGTCATCATAGCCATAGGACCAGCAATCCCCCGGCCGGTGATAAACAGCCTCAAGGCTCATATTCATCGCGTACACTCCTCCTTTTTTGGTCCATACACATCCACCATCATCCCTTATCCGCCCCGGCCATCAACCCTTCAACCAAATACCGCTGTAGAAAAACAAACAATAACGTCAGCGGAACAGCTACAAGCACGCAACCGGCGGCAAACAAAGTAAACTCTGTCGCAAATTTGCCTTGAACGATTTTGAACAGACCGACGGCCAACGTCTGCTTTTCCGGTGTGCTCAGCACCATATTGGCAAAAATGAAGTCGACAAACCCTCCGCTAAACGATGTCAGGGCGATATATACGATCATCGGTTTGGACAGCGGCAGCATAATGCGGCGGAACACCGTAAAATGCCCGGCACCGTCAATTCTAGCCGCGTCCACCAAGCTTTGCGGAATGGTGTCAAAATAGCTTTTTACATATAGATATCCCATCGGTGCCCCGGCAGAGTATACCAGGATCAAAGATAGATGCGTGTTCAGCAAATTCATTTGCATCAGCAAAATATAAACCGCGATCATGCTCATGAATCCGGGGAACATCCCGATCACCAGCAGCGCAAGCATCAGGTTTTTGCGGCCCTTGAACCGAAAGCGGGAAAAGACGTATCCGGTCAAGGTTACAAGCAGCGTACTGAAAATCATCGTAAAGAAAGCAACCTTGAAGGTGTTCACGAACCATTGTGCAAACGGATAAGTATTGAATAGATCCTTATAATGCTGAAGCGTAAAGGATGAAGGAATCAAATGCTCGCTATAGAGCGCATTTCCCGGCCGAAAGGAGGACATGACGACCCAAAGCGCAGGGTAAACACACGCAATTCCGATTAAGGTAAGTCCTATATAGCACAACAAATTGCCCAGCTTGCTTCTGAATTTTGCCCCGAGCTTCATCATCTGTACAAATCCTCCTCCTTGAAGGCCTTCGTGCGGCGAACGTTAACAATGGCAAAGGAAGAAACAAGGATAAAGATAAAAATGCCGATAATCGAAGCAAAGTTGTATTTGCCGCTATCCATTGTCAACTTGTACAACCAGGTAATCAGAATATCCGTGCTTCCCGCAGACTGATAAGCCGGGTTTGCCGGATTTCCGTTCGTCAGCAAATAAATCAGGTTAAAGTTGTTGATGTTGCCGGCGAATGACATTACAAGCAGCGGCCCGAACGAAAACATAACGGTTGGGAACGTAATCGCTTTGAATTGCTGGAACGGGCTGGCTCCATCGATTTGGGCGGCTTCGTACAGGTCTCTAGATATGGTAGACAAGATCCCAATGATCATCAGCATGGTGATCGGGAACCCGATCCAGATGTTGACGATGATGACCGTTACTTTGGCCCAGAACGGATCAGTCAACCACGGCAGTTGCCCAAGCCCGAAATAGCCGAGGTACTGATTGATCGGCCCGAATTCACCATTGAACATGTTGCGCATGATCAGCAGTGAAATGAACTGAGGAATCGCATAAGGAATAATGAACAGCGTACGCCAGAAGCCTTTGAGTCGGATGCCTT
This sequence comes from Paenibacillus puldeungensis, assembly GCF_042678945.1. NCBI lineage: Bacteria > Bacillati > Bacillota > Bacilli > Caryophanales > Paenibacillaceae > Paenibacillus > Paenibacillus puldeungensis. The sequence goes on from NZ_JBHTLM010000007.1 coordinate 209,822, forward strand.
TTTTCTGAACCATCAAAGCTACTCCGAAGCCCCCGGCAAAGGTAGTCAGCGTGGCGCAAATGGTCCAGATTAACGTCCAGAAGGCGACCCCGAAAAAGGTCTGATTCCACGCTTTGATCGTAAATATATCTTTAAACCCGTCAAACCCGATCCAATCGACCAGCTTCTTCGGAGGCAAATAGTTTGGAGCTGAGTAGTTCGTAAACGCCAGCAAGATCATAAATAGAATCGGCATAAGCGTAAAGAACACAACCAGGAGCATTGGAATCGAGATGACCATCTGCGGAAAATTGACGCCTGCAAGGCGTTGCAGCGTATCCGTAAAAGCAGGGGCAGAAATTCCTTGTTCCCGCCGCTTACCGACCAAATAGGCATCCCTCACGCTGGCGATATAAATGAGAATAAAGACAGCCATCACCAGGATGACGATCATCCCCTCAATCAGTAAAAATATGGAGTGGTCTCCGCGGACGTTGACATATACTCTGCCCACTTTTTTCAAATGGTCGGCCTGTTCGCCCAAGGTCCAGATTCCCCACATTGCTCTTGGCACTAGTGTGGCAACGCCGACACCTGCAAGATGTAGAAGAAACATGAGAAATCCTTTAATATACTGTCGGTTATATATTTGCCCCAAGCCCATACCGATTAAGGATAAAACCATAGCCCGTTTCCGGTGCTGGATCATATGTAATTCATCTCCCGTAAGTCAAAATGGGACGTCACCCGCTTCCCATTGAAGCAGGTGACGTCAAACGTACAGGCTGGTGTTTATTTGTGAAGGGTGGCTATGCCTTCTTTGATGCTCTTGACGGCATTGTCCAGTGTCTTCTTAGAATCTTCACCTTTCCAGATCAACTCCAGCGCATTTGCCATTGGAGCCCAAACCTGCTGCATTTCAAAAATCGAAGGCATCGCTACGGAATGTTCAAATTGCTGAATTGCACCGCCAACCATCGGATTGTTTTTAATGGCGGGTTCATTTTCCATGCCTTTACGAGCCGGAATGAAGCCGGACATTTCAAAGTTTTTCAGCAGTGCATCTTTGGATGTCATATAGCGAGCGAACAATTTTGCCGCATTCGGATATTTCGAATAGGCGCTTACATAATAGGCTTTGACTCCGGCAAAGGTAGTTGGGGTTTCTCCATTCGGAAACTTAGGAAGTGGAACCATACCTACTTTAAACGGGAGAGAAGAGAAGTTGCCGATATTCCAAACCCCGTCCAGATTAATCGCAAGCTTGCCTTCCTGGAACAGCGCCGTCTTGACATCCGTCGTAGCGTCAGCTGCCTCCATCGGCAAAATTTCGCGAAGGGACTGGAAGTATTTCATCGCTTCTACGGAGCCTTCATTGTTTAGGCCAATATCTGCCGGATCGGTGTTGTCCTTGCCGAAAATGTAGCCATGGTACCCCGAGAAGAATGGGTAGGTAAAATAGAAGTTGTTAAGCTGCATCATAAACCCGAATTTTTTCTTGCTGACATCGTTGTACCCTTTGGCGAATTTAACAATGTCGTCCCAGCTTGCCAAATCTGAATCTTTCACCAAATCCTTGTTGTAAAACAGTGCATAGGTTTCCATGTTTCGCGGATATCCGTACAGTATTCCGTCCTTAGTCACCGCATTGACTGCCGTCTCCTGGAATTCCGCTTTCGTTTCCTCTTCAAAAAAATCATTAGGCAGAACAAATCCCCCTGCCACTGCTTCACTCAGGTTATCATGAGGGAGCACCAGCACATCGGCAGCGAGTCCGGCAGGACCGTCGGTCTTCATCTTTTGCATCTGTTCCGGAGCGCCTTGCTCTTGAACCTCTACAGGGACGCCATATTCCTCTGTAAATTTCTTGGCATACTCCTTCAAGAACGGAACCCCGTCCTTGCCATCCCATACAATGAGCTTGGCGCCGCCCTCGGGCTTAAGTTCTTCAGACTGGGCAGTTGCGTCGCTTTGGTTGTTACCGCCTGCTTCGCTTGATTGGTTAGCAGGTGCCGCCGCATTGTTTTTGCCGTTTCCTCCATTTGAGGAACACGCTGCTAAGCCAAAGACAAGAAGAATACTAAGGATAAGAGCCGAACATTTTTTAAATTTCATTTGTATTAGCCACCCTTCATTTGATAAATGAATCGCTTTCAATAAAACTTTTAATCAGTAATTTTATTATGTAAAATCCCATAAATAAGGCATTATTCTTTTGAAAATCACCACCTTTTCGTAATTTTGATTAAACGTTTAATCTTTATTTAAAAAAATATAGCTGGTTTAGCTATATCTTTTTGTTAGGAATCGTGCTCTGCCGAACCACAAGGCTCACCGGAATCGTTACTTTTCTACGCGGTGACTCGGTACCATTGATCTGATCGAGCAGCATGTTCACAGCCGTTTGCCCCTTGCTGACGATGTCCTGGCGAATGGTCGTCAAGGAAGGAATCATATGCTGAGTGTAAAAAATATCGTCAAACCCCACGACGGAAATATCGTCCGGCACGCGAAGACCGATATCGTAAAGTCCTCGAATCAGGCCCATCGCGGAAATGTCGGAGAAAGCGAAAACCGCGCTAATCTTTTGCCGACAGCCGCTTATTCGCTGCGCAGCCTGATATCCACCTTGTGCGGAGGAATCCACTTCAAAGATGAGCTCAGGCAAGCTTGGAATCCCGGATTCCTGTAATGCCCTTAAATAACCTTGATGACGATGATCGTTAACGCCACCCTGCTCCACTTTGCCGGTCAACACTGCAATCGCCCGGTGACCCAAACCGATTAGGTGTTTCGTTCCGAGATATCCCCCGGCTTCATCATCCAAATCCACTTGATACAACTTTGGATCAGATAAATAGCTGTCCAGAAAGACGCACGGAACCCCAAGCGACAAAATTTTAGCGTATGCGGCTGAATCTTCATATACCCCGACCACAATTAACCCATCCAAATGCCGGCCCTTGACGAAGGAAAAATCTTCATGTTCATCAATCCCGAGCAAAATAACCTGTACCTCGTGGAAACGGGCCCCATTCTCTACCCCGCGCACCAGCTCCCAATAAAAAGGGTTGTCCTGAAGAATCCCTTTCTCAACGAACGGTACGACAACGGCGATCAGGTGTGAGTTTTTATCCTTTAAGCTTCGAGCTGAAGCGCTCGGTACAAACTGAAGCTCTCGAATCACTTTATTCACCTTGCTCGCCGTCTCCGCCGACACTCTGCCGGTTCCATTTATAACATTGGAGACTGTTGCAATGGATACGTTTGCAATTTTAGCGATATCCTTAATCGATACTTTATGGTTCATCTTAGGTTCTCCATGCTTTTGATTAAACGTTACATCAACACCATTGATTTAAACACCTGTAAGCGCTTTTGTCAATAGGAAAATGGTAAAGCCTACTAACGTTCATTTTCGGCCCTTCATCTCTACAGCTAAATGTAAAAAGTGCATTTATTCCTTATGTCGCCTATTACTCTAGATCTTCTGATCCGGACCTTTCTCCATATAAAAAAAACACCGGAGCATCTTATCGATGGCTCCGGCATCCTGGTACTTCTTTGGTACCATTTTGGTGCGATACTACAATCGCTCGTCGTAATTACTTCTTGTCGTTAGGTTTAACGGCCAGCTTAATATGAAGCTGCTCCAGCTGCGGTACATCGACTTCGGATGGCGCATTCATCAGCAGATCGGTCGCGCTTGCCGTTTTAGGGAAAGCAATTGTCTCGCGCAGGTTGGTACGGCCAGCAAGCAGCATGACGAGGCGGTCAAATCCAAAGGCAATGCCTCCATGCGGCGGCGTACCATATTCAAACGCATCGAGCAAATAGCCGAATTTATCCTGAGCTTCCTCAGGGGATAAGCCAATCGCATTGAACATTTTTTCCTGTACATCACGTTTGTAAATCCGCATCGAGCCACCGCCCACTTCGTAACCATTCAGGACAAGGTCATAAGCTTGTGCCAAAATTTTGCCCGGATCGGTGTCGAACAGAGGAAGATCCTCATCGCGCGGACGTGTGAACGGATGGTGCTCGGCAACATAACGTTTTTGCTCTTCATCCCAGCCGAGAAGCGGGAAGTCGACAACCCAAGCGAATTTGTAGATGCTGTCGTCAATCAGGCCAAGCTGGCGGCCGATTTTAAGGCGAAGTGCGCCCAGTACGTCGGCAACGACCTTTTTGTTATCAGCCGAGAACAGTAGCAGGTCGCCTTCCTCTGCCCCAGTCCGCTCTTTCAACGCTTCGATTTCTTGCTCGGTAAAGAACTTCACGATCGGTCCGCGGAATTCCCCTTCCTTCACTTGAATCCAAGCGAGGCCTTTCGCACCGTAGCGGGCAGCGAACGGTCCCAGATCATCGATATCCTTACGGCTCCAAGTACCGCAGCCCTTGGCGTTAAGCACTTTAACCTCGCCGCCTTTTTCAATAACGGAGGCAAATACCTTAACCCCACTTGTGGCCACGATATCATTAACTTCGATCAGCTCCATGCCAAAACGCAAATCCGGTTTATCAGAGCCATATTTGCCCATAGCGTCCGCATAGCTAAGACGTTGGAATGGCGTTTCGATTTCGATGCCTTTCGTTTCCTTGAACAGCTTCACAACCATCTTCTCTACCATATCAAGCAATTCGTCACGGGACAGGAACGAAGTCTCGATGTCGATCTGGGTAAATTCCGGCTGGCGATCGGCACGCAAATCCTCGTCACGGAAACAGCGGGCCATTTGGTAATAGCGTTCAATGCCGCTGACCATAAGAAGCTGCTTGTAAAGCTGCGGAGATTGCGGCAGCGCGAAAAATTCGCCCGGATGCACGCGGCTCGGCACGAGGTAATCGCGTGCGCCTTCCGGCGAGCTCTTGGTCAAAATCGGAGTTTCGATTTCGATAAAGCCTTCGCCATCAAGAAAGTCACGGAATACTTTGGCGGCTTTGGAACGAAGCCAAAGCGTTTTTTGCATTTCCGGACGACGCAGGTCCAGATAACGGTATTTCAGACGAAGCGATTCATCGACTTCGATGCCGTCTTCGATGAAGAACGGCGGCGTTTTCGCAGTATTTAGCACTTCGATTTCCGTAATGTGAACCTCAACTTGGCCTGTAGGTAGGTTCGGGTTCACGGTTTCGGCATCCCTTGCCACCACTTTACCGGATACCGCAAGTACGTATTCACTACGCACCTTGTCGGCAATTTTGAGCGATTCTCCGGAATAAGCCGGGTTAAACACGATTTGGACAATGCCGCTGCGGTCACGTAGATCGATAAACAGCACGCCTCCAAGATCGCGGCGGGTCTGAACCCAGCCGTTTAAAGTGACGGTTTCGCCGATGTTCGCAGTACTGATGGTACCGCATTGATGAGTACGCTTCGTCATGATGATTCTCCTTTATCCTTTTCTTATTTTAATGCAATGCTTGGATTAACTCGTCTAGCTTAACGGTTTGCTGCTCGCCGCTCTCCATCGACTTCAAAGCGATTTCGCCGCGCTGCAGCTCATCCTCACCTAGGATTGCTGTATAGCGCGCCTGCATTCGGTCGGCGGACTTCATTTGTGCCTTCATTTTGCGGCCAAGATAGTCGCGTTCGGCGGAAAATCCAGCTTGCCGCAGCTTGAACAGCTGTGTAGTTACCTCTTTATCTGCGGCCTCCCCGAGAGCAATTAGGTAGACATCCAGCGGTTTAGCGCCGCTTACGCCGATTTCCTGCTTCTCCAAAATAAGCGCGATCCGCTCAAGCCCTAGCGCCATTCCGATCCCCGGCTGATCCGGGCCGCCGACTTCGGCTACGAGACCGTTGTAGCGTCCGCCGCCGCCGATTGTATCGATCGCACCGATGCCCTGCGCTTTGTATTCAAACGCCGTGTAGGTGTAGTAGTCAAGGCCCCGAACAAGGCGCGGGTTAATGACATACTCTACCTCCATGGCAGAGAGCAGCTCTTGTACCTTGGCAAAATGCGTAGTGCATTCCTCATCCAGGCTATCCAGGATGGATGGTGCTCCTTTGAATTTATCCTGATCCACCTTGCAATCAAGTACGCGCAGCGGATTGCGATCCATGCGAGATTGGCAGTCTTTGCACAGGCTATCGCGCATCGGCATAAGGAAATCCAGCAACTTCTCACGGTAAGCCGCACGGCTCGCCGGGTTGCCCACGGAATTGATCTCCACTTTAACATCCTTTAAACCTAGCTCGCGGCAAAACTGATAGCCCAGGGCCACAACTTCGGCATCGATCGCCGGGTCAGTCGCCCCGAACGCCTCTACACCAAATTGATGGAACTGGCGCTGCCGTCCGGCTTGCGGCCGTTCATACCTGAACATCGGTCCGATATAATACAGCTTGCTAACGTCGGGTTCGCCATATAACTTGTTCTCCACATAGGAGCGAACAACCCCTGCGGTTCCTTCCGGACGCAGCGTCATACTGCGCTCACCTTTGTCGAGGAACGTGTACATCTCTTTCTCAACAATATCCGTCGTTTCACCAACGCCCCGTTCAAAAAGCGAGGTTTGCTCGAAAATTGGGGTACGGATTTCGCGGTAGTTAAAACGGCGGCATAAATCCCTGGCCTTATCTTCAATGAATTGCCATTTCTCGACGGCGCCAGGCAGCAAATCCTGTGTACCAGTCGGTTTTTGAAAAGCCATAGCTCATCCTCCATCCAAAAAATTACTTTTGAAAATAAAAAACTCCCGCCCCTGTTGTCAAACAACAGGGACGAGAGAACCATTTTCGATCACCCGTGGTACCACCCACATTCCGAATGCCCATCCATCTCAGGTCCAGCATATCAACCATCTGTTTGACCCTTTTTGAATATGTATAGGATTCGCTTTAAGCGGTTAACGCCACGCCTACGCCGATCGTCTACTTTTACCGGAAAGTGTACAGTGCCACCTGCCGTTTTCGCCGTCGGTTCTCTGGGAAGTCTTTCGTTCAATCATCACCGGAATCCTTCCAGCCAGTCTTATAAAGGCAATAAGCCATTGTAAGAATAGGGATCCCTCTCTGTGGATGTGGGGCTGAAGTACTTTGTCCCGTCATCGAATACATATGATACAAACTGTGTATTTTTTGATTGTAATGAACCACTGTACTAAAGTCAAGTCCGAACCTGAAAAAACCGTTATTGAAAAGAAAAAAACCTGACACCAACGGGGTGCAGGTTCAAAAGTAATATATTAAAAGGGGGTCATGCTGTTATTATAAACAGCTTATGTTAAAGGAACATGAATCTAATATTACAGTTATATTACAAGCTGTTTTACTTTGTATCAGGGATAAAGGCGCCCTGCTCACGCAGTTTACTCACGATGCTGTCATAATCCTCCTCCTGTACTTTAGCACTCAGCACATATTTCCAGCCCTGAGGCCGGTCGTTGGTATCTATTGTATCCATCACAGGATCCTTTCGATGTTCCCCGCTCACAGCTTCACTTTGCTCACCGTTCAGAGTGTCGCCCGCATTTCGATCGCCGAACGCGATCACCGGCAGGATACTTTGCCCGCCACGCATTGTCCCTGTTAGCGGAATCGGTACGGTCCCCGGACTTCCGCCCGTACTCATCGTACCGGTAGATACAGGGAGCAACGGCACTATAAGATTGTCGTTTGCAGCTACACTGTCCTCAACATGTCCTGCTTCAACCTGCTCCGTTCGGTATGAAAGAAGACTCATTCTTGCACCCTCCACCAGGTCCTCACTTTGGAAATAAGCCTGTATGTTTCTAGTCATTCCGGGCCCTCCTTCATTCTAGTTGTCATTGCTCGCGTGCGGAGTTGTTTTTGTTGTTATTGCCCAGATGGCCCTGCTTTATTACTCCTTGGTGACCCTATTTTGCAATTGATCGCAAATATCACGTTTTGCGTTTCTGCCAGTTCGCAGCTAAATGTAAATAGTGCATCTATTTTGTAGATATTCCCTATTTCTTCAGGGATAACTGTAAAATATACATCTAAAAGCACTCTATCCCCTGGATCCTAAGTTACATTGCTCATTTAGTTGTACATTTTACAATTACTTTCTCCCAACCCACAAAAAGGACGATCATTAACTGCACAAAATACATCTACCTAGTCAAGTTATGAGTTATACATGATACAGGTTCTCCCAATGCGTGGAGAATATAAAAAAGAGCCGTATCACGGCTCTCCGTATCACGGTCTTTTCAAAAAAATCAGCTTCCGGGTCGCGGAAGCCATTCCGCGGAAGGCTTAACCTCCCGCTGCATTAGTTCAAATTGCTCCGGATAGGCTGCTCTTGACAGCATCCGGGCCTCGTTTCGGTCTCCCGCCGACATAGCCGGGAAGCATTGCCAGTCTCTGGACTTTACGGATTGACGCATAGGACAATACCCCTTAATGCAAGATTAGGTTCTCTTATCACTCAGAGTGTCCCAAATCAGCGCTAAATATGCCTTAGCAAAACCGCGCAAGCTCCTCTTGGAGCCTTAAGCGTTGGCACCCGGACTGTCCAGAATGAGCGTCACCGGTCCCCAGTTTATCAGCTCAACATCCATGTCGGCTCCAAATTCGCCGGTTTCAACCACGAGCCCTTTGTCCCTGAGCATGGCGTTAAAACGGTCGTAAAGCGGCGCTGCCATTTCGGGACGGGCCGCCGCTATGAAGCTCGGACGTTTCCCTTTGCGGGAGTCGCCATACAGCGTAAACTGCGATACCGACAAAATAGATCCACCGACATCTGTCACACTAAGATTCATTTTGCCGGCTTCATCTTCAAATATTCGCAGACCAGCAACCTTCTCGGCTAAATATGCAGCATCCTTGTCGGTATCTTCATGGGTAATTCCGACCAGCAGCATCAGCCCGTTCCCGATGGAACCAATGGTTGTTCCCCCTACGGTGACCCGAGCCTGCTTGCAGCGTTGAACAACAATCCTCATGCATCTCCGTACCTTTCCTAATAACCCAGCCTATTGCATAATCCGGTGGACCGTATAGACATCCTTAACCCGCTTGATTTTCTCTACAACGGATTGCAAATGGTCCGTATTACGGATCAAAATCGTCATATGCACCAAAGCCATTTTGTTCTTATCGGATCGGCCCGAAACGGCCGAAATATTCGTTTTACTCTCGGAAACCGCCTGCAGCACCTCATTCAAGAAATTACGGCGGTCATGTCCGGTAATTTCGATGTCGACGCTATAGTTCGCTTCGATGGCATCTTCCCATTCCACATCGATGACCCTTGCGGCTTCTTCTCCGTCATTTCCCGTAGGAATATTCGGACAGTCGCTGCGGTGAACGGACACGCCGCGTCCTCGGGTAATATAACCGACGATTTCGTCGCCCGGCACTGGGTTGCAGCATCTTGCAAAGCGTACAAGCAAATTGTCAATGCCCTTGACGACAACGCCATTGGTTGGGCGATGCTTCCGCTCCTCAGGAGCGGCCTTAACTTCCTTGACTTCCGAGGTAAGCTCGATGTGCCCGGCCGCCTCTTCCTGCTCCTTCCGCAGCTTCTCGGTCAGCTTCGTCACAACCTGAGACGCCGTAATTCCACCAAAGCCGATCGCCGACAGCATATCGTCGATATCGTTGAAGGCATACTTTTTGGCTGCCTCGAGCAGCTTCTCGTCCGTCATCCACAGCGAAGAATCGATGCCTGCGCGCTTTAGCTCGCGTTCGATCGCGTCGCGGCCTTTTTCCACATTTTCCTCGCGCTTCTCTTTCTTGAACCATTGCTTGATTTTACTACGCGCATGGGAGGATTGAGCGATTTTAAGCCAATCCTGACTAGGTCCGTAAGAATGCTTCGAAGTCAAAATTTCGACGATATCGCCAGTCTTCAGTTTATGGTCAAGTGGCACAATCCGGCCGTTCACCTTGGAACCGATCGTCCGGTTACCGACCTCCGTGTGGATTCGGTAAGCAAAATCCAGCGGTACGGAGCCTGCCGGCAGCTCGATGACCTCACCGGATGGAGTGAATACGAACACCAAGTCTGAGAAAAAGTCCATTTTGAGCGATTCCACAAATTCAGAGGCGTCCTTTGCCTCATGTTGAAGCTCGAGGATCTCGCTAAAGAACGTCATTCTATTTTTTTCCATGCCGCTTGAATCGGTTCCCTCTTTATACGCCCAGTGAGCCGCAATCCCGTATTCTGCTGTGCGGTGCATATCCCAGGTTCGAATCTGCACCTCCGTAGGCTCTCCATTTGGTCCTACAACCGTCGTATGGAGCGACTGATACATATTCGCCTTCGGCATGGCGATGTAATCCTTGAAACGCCCTGGCATCGGTTTCCACAGCGTATGGATGATTCCCAGGGTCGCATAACAGTCTTTAATATTGTCTACAATGATTCGAATCGCAAGCAGATCGTATATTTCGTTAAACTGCTTGTTTTTTACGGTCATTTTCTTATAAACGCTGTAAATATGTTTGGGGCGGCCGGACAAGTCCGCGTGGACCCCCATTTCATCAAGCTTTTCGGAGATACGGGAAATGACATTCTTAATGTATTCCTCGCGCTCAGCCCGTTTTTTGCGCATTAGATTGGCAATCCGGTAATACTGCTGGGGATTCAAATAACGCAGCGCGATATCTTCCATTTCCCACTTGATCGCCGAAATCCCGAGCCGGTTGGCAATGGGGCAAAAAATCTCCAGCGTTTCGTAAGCAATTCGCCGCTGACTCTCCTCCGATTGATATTTGAGCGTGCGCATGTTATGTAGCCTGTCCGCGAGCTTGATTACGATGACGCGGATATCCTGAGCCATGGCGATAAACATTTTCCGATAGTTTTCATTTTGCTGTTCTTCCTTGGAGCGGAACTTAATCCGTTCCAGCTTCGTCAACCCATCGACGAGCAGAGCGCAATCCCCGCCGAATTTGTCTTGGATCTCCTTCAAGGATACGGTTGTGTCTTCCACCACATCATGAAGCAATGCCGCAATGATCGACAAAACATCCATCTGCATGTTTACGACAATATCCGCAACAGCCAATGGATGAAGAATATAAGGTTCTCCGGATTTACGGACCTGCCCATGGTGAGCCTGCTCCGCAAACTCATAGGCTTCCCTAATGCGGTGTAGATCCGATTCCTTTATATAGGCAGACGCCTTTTCGAGTAATTGCTCTATGCCCATTGAATCCTTTCCGATTCCTTTCTATATGAAAATAACTGAAATGACGAACACAAATGAACGAATGCAAGAGTGCATGAATCGCCTCATTTTGATTTCCTATAATTATGACTCTTGCGCTCTCTCCCGTCAACTCTTGCTAAGTAGTGTCCTCATCCATTTGCAGAGTTATTTTTTGAGCTTGATATACCGAATGAAAACAAATTTATAGGGGATGATGTTAAAGAAAATGACATGAAAGCAAAATTTCTGTTGAAAAATGTCGGCAATGTATTTAATCTATTAAGGATAGTTATCATATGAACGTTATTTAAGAGGAGTGACCCTGTTTGCAACGCGAAATCCAAGTTAATGAGAAAGTCCCCTTCGGGCCCGGCATACTGCTAAGCCTCCAGCATCTTTTTGCGATGTTCGGAAGCACCGTGCTCGTTCCTAACCTGTTTGGGGTAGACCCCGGCATGATTCTGCTGATGAACGGGATCGGCACACTGCTTTATATTTTGATTTGTAAAGGTAAAATCCCGGCTTATCTAGGTTCAAGCTTTGCCTTTATTTCTCCGGTTACCCTAGTGCTGGCTAAAAACCCGGGCAATGGGTATTCAATGGCTCTCGGCGCCTTTATCGTTACCGGGATCATCTTTATTATCATCGCACTGTTAATCAAATTTGCAGGCACTGCCTGGATCGATGTTGTGTTCCCACCGGCAGCTATGGGCGCCATTGTTGCCCTGATCGGTCTAGAGCTCATTCCAGTAGCAGCAGGCATGGCCGGCTTAATCAATAGCGACGCGACCAAATCTTGGACTCCCGATCCAACAAGCATCCTTATTTCCCTCGTAACCTTAGGGGTTACGGTACTTGGAGCTGTATTGTTCCGCGGCTTTCCAAAAATCATTCATATCCTCATTGGCATCGTGGTTGGCTATACCCTAGCGTATTTCTTAGGTGAAGTTAATACGGCCGCCATCGCCTCCGCCAAGTGGATTTCACTTCCAACCGTAACAACACCTGAGTGGAACTTATCCGCCATCGCTACAATCGTTCCTGTTTCACTGGTTGTTATTGTAGAACATATCGGACACCTGCTCGTAACAAGCAATATCGTTGGTAAAGATTTATCTAAAGATCCTGGACTGCATCGTTCTCTACTTGGCAACGGGATTTCCACCATTTTGTCCGGCTTTGTTGGGTCAACACCTAACACGACATATGGGGAGAACATTGGGGTTATGGCCCTGACTAAAGTATATTCCGTGTTTGTTATCGGGGGAGCCGCAATCTTCGCGATACTACTCTCTTTCTCTGGCAAATTCTCGGCGATGATCGCCTACATCCCCACGCCAGTAATGGGCGGCGTATCCCTTCTCCTGTTTGGCGTAATTGCAGCTTCGGGCTTGCGAATCTTTGTTGAGCAAAAAGTGGATTTCTCCAAATCCACCAACATGCTATTAACTACTGTCGTTCTCGTCATCGGCCTAAGCGGTGCGAAGCTCACGATGGGCAATGTCGAACTTAAAGGGATGGCTTTAGCTACGATTGTCGGCATCCTGCTTAGCCTGTTCTTTAAACTGATTCAAGTGCTTGGTTTGTCCAATGAAAAAGAGGATGCCGCACATTAACCATTGAGGCAAGTAAAAAAAGCGCGAGCAGCAGGGCCCCCCCTACTCTCGCGCTTTTTTTTATAAGAACAGCAAATTTTTAGTAAGAAACAAGCGAGAACACTTCAATATCCGGCAGTTTAGCCCGACCATTCAGTTCGCTAAGCTCGATCAAAAATGCAGTACCTACCACATTGCCGCCCAATTGACGCACGAGATTAACGGATGTGGAAATCGTTCCTCCTGTTGCGAGCAGGTCATCGGCAATCAATACATTTTGTCCAGGTTGAATCGCATCACTATGCATAGCCAAGCGATCCTTACCATACTCCAGATCGTATTCTACTTCAATCGTTTTATAAGGCAGCTTCCCGCTCTTACGAATCGGCACGAATCCGACTCCTAGTGCGTAAGCAAGCGGCGCCCCTACAACGAAGCCACGGGCTTCAGGACCGGCGATAAGGTCAATTTTCAGATTTGATACGAGTTGTTTCAAATCATCAATGGCCTGGCGATATTTTTCGCCGTCATTCAGCAAAGTTGTAATATCCTTGAAGCTAATCCCGGGCTGCGGAAAATCTGGAATCACCCGAATGTAATTTTTGAAATCCAATCCAATCTCCTCCTAAATAGTATGCACACCAGAATGGCGGCAGGGCAGACCCCTGCCAATATTGAATCGTGTTTATGAAGCACCCTGAATGCGGGTTAGCATCCATTCAGTTATTTCCGGCACTCTGGCACGCAGCAGCATTTGCTCCATTTCCGCAAGCAATCCCAACTCTCTATACCTGCTTGAGGATTCCAGAGGCCGTTTGGAAGGGGTAGGGTTGACTGTTATCTTTCCCGAATCTCGGTCGATAAAGCCTAGCTCCTCGAAAACCCCAAGCGTCAGCTCCAGCATCCGCTTTGACCAACCGGTGCGTTTGACCAGCGCTGAAACCAGCTCGTCCTCCTTAAACGCGGACATATCTGTTCTGCGAAGAAGGCTGTATACGAGTTTGAAGTGGTCACGGGAAGGCATCTCAATGATTTCATGAGATGAGCGCATAGGATGAAGCAAATATACCCTTTCCAGCATGCTGAATTCGGCCAACATCCGGCTCCAGCCTTCGGACGATTCGGGAAGCTCAAGAACAAATAGCGTTCTGACCTCATTCACATCGCCGGCCTTAGCCAACGTATTGCCCGGAATCACACCAACTTCCTTATCATATACCCAAACTGCCATATCCTTCAAATCGCAATCGGACAAAAATTTTGAGCTGTGATTTGCTACAACCGCCGGGTTGCCTGTTCCGCAAGCTGGGATATTCATAAGTTTGCCCTTCAAGTCCTCCAGTTGTGCCGCAGGATTGCGTGAACCCCGATAGTCAAATACCTGCAGATGGGAAACTGACAAGTCTTGAATGATTAATTGAGGTTTGCGGGAACCATTCCATTCATTGATCCCCGCTTCCGCAACAAGATCTAAAACGGCTTGCTCCGATAGGAGCGGTGCCAACTCTCCTTTGCCGAAAGCAACCGCCTCTACGGTATGTCCGTTTTGCCCTAAAAGCAGCTTGAGATGCTTTCCATCCTTCCCTATTTGCCGACACTCCAGCAGCTTAACGTCTCGTATCAATAGGCGCGGGCAAGAGTTTGCCATGCCAAACGGGGCAAGACTTTCAATTTGCTCAATAGCCTGAAGAGATATATCCTGCAATGAGCAATCCAAATCCGTTTGCATCACGGGGACAAAATGCTCCGGATTGAGCAGCCCATCAGCAAATTTGTTCAGCCTTAGTGAAAAATCGTCCAGCTTATTGCAATTTAAGGACATCCCTGCTGCCGAGGGATGACCTCCGAAATGATCGAGTAAATCTTCACATTCCGTCAAAGCTTCATAGATATCAAAGCCTGGGATGGAGCGTGCAGAACCTTTGCTTTCCCCCGTCTCCGGGTTGATCCCAAGCACGATCGTCGGACGATAATAGCGTTCAAGCAGTTTGGAGGCTACAATGCCGACGACCCCTGCATTCCAGCCTTTTCCTGCAACTACGATAACTCTAGGCAAGTCGTTCCGCCCAGCCTGCTCCTCCAGTTGAAGCAGCGCTTCCTCCAGAATGTGCTCCACCAACAGCTGACGCTCCTTGTTCAGCACATCCAGTTCTTCAGCAATAATCTCCGCCTCATCAAGGCTTTCGGCTGTTAACAAAGCAACTGCCCGGTTCGCATGCGACATTCGTCCACTTGCATTAATGCGCGGGGCAAGGCCAAATGCTACAGACGTCGAAGTGACCTCTCCATTCGACCATCCAGCCGTACCAAGGAGCGCTGTCATCCCAGGAAAAGCCGACCTAGCCATCGAGGCTAGTCCACTTTTTACAATCATCCTATTTTCGCCTGTAAGCGGCATTAAATCGGCGATCGTGCCAAGCGCAGCGAGTTCCGTCCATTCTACGGGAGTTTGCTCACCAAGAAGCGCTTCCGCAAGCTTATATGCAACCCCTACACCTGCTAAACCTTTAAAAGGATAAGGGCAGAAGGGGAGCTTAGGATTAATAAGTGAGTACGCCTCTGGTAGCACGGCTGGCGGCTCGTGGTGGTCCGTCACGATAACATCCATTCCAATTTTGTTCGCAAAAGCAATTTGCTCCACCGCGCTGATTCCCGTATCCACGGTAATCACAAGGGTAAAACCTCGTTGGTGGAACTCCTCAAGGGCCGGTATGTGTAAGCCATAGCCTTCTTTGGTCCGATGAGGAATGTAGTAATCGTATGTAGCGCCGAGCCGACGCATGAGATATATCATCAATGTGATGGAAGATACCCCGTCCGCATCATAATCTCCATAGATCAAAATTCGCTCCCCGGTCTCTACCGCCCGGCGAATGCGGGGAACGGCTTCTTTCATACCACTGAGGAGCATCGGGTCGTGCTGATCCTTCATTGTCCCGCTGAGAAATAACTCTGCTTCCTTAGGATTGCCTATTCCACGGGAAACAAGCAAGGTAGCCAGAAGAGGAGAGATATCCAGGCTATCCGCTAGTAGCCGAGAAGCCTTCACGTCGGAAGACAGCGACTCCCAACGGTATTTAGGGTGAAGCATATGCGTCACCTTCTTTCCTTATGATCGTTCTAACGTTATTGAAGCAGATTCCGCATATCGTTATCTGATACCTCATTGTTGGTCTTATAAGGATAACCGGCTTCATAAGGTGCGACTTGAATACGTACATCGGTGACATGAGAAAATCTGTGCAGCAACAACGTTTTGGCTCGATTCGCAATATCGTTCGCTTCCATTACAGTTATCCGCGGATTAACGCTGATTTTCGCAACTACGGTAACGTAGTGCCCATACTCCTGCGCCTTCAAATCGTCAACGGCAATCACTCCATGAACCCGCTGTACCGTTTCTATAAATGAAGTGGCATCCTCCTCATGAATATCTGCTACGAGCGAGCCATAAACCGATTCCTTGACAAGCCGGTATGCTCTCCACAATACCAAAACAGATATAAATAGTGCCGCTGCAGGATCCAGATACAGCATCATCGGTACATCCCACGCCTCACCTGTCATTGCCCCAAAAACGCCTATCAACGCAGCGATGGATGAATAAAGCGATTGACGATGCATTTCTACGAGGGAGTGCGAATAATCACTTCTCCACTTACGAGATTGCCGCAAGCGGAACTGAAATACAGCCTCCTTCAATGCGATAGAAATGACGATGGCAACTCCTGCCGCAAATTCGGGTGGATCGATGTCGTTATGAGTAAACGCCTTAATTGAAACAATCATTAGCTGCAGACCGCCCATTAACAGAAATACAGAAAAGAAAACAGCTAATAAAGGCTCCATAGTTCCTTTTCGAGAATATGATTGCAGGGAAGAGCGCCATTTCTTAAGCCCGGGCAATTGCACCTTTTCCGCTAACTCGGCTGCAGCATCCGAAGCGGAATACAAAGCATCCGCTAACAGTGCACGGCTATCGAATAACAGCCCGACCGCCCCTTTGAAGACGGTGAGGGCCGCATGATTTACGATGCTGAGCCAAGTAGCGGGATCAGAAATTGCGGTTTGTTCGCGCGTCATAATAACCCTCCTGAAGCACGTAAAAACTAGAAAGAGCGGCAAAGCCGCGTCTATGTCGACGCGGCTCTACACATATAAACAAAATGGTTGAACAAATATTTAGTAAACAAGTCGCTTAGGCTGCTTTAGCTGTCTTATTCTTTTGTCTACTTTTGAGAGCAAACCAGAGCGGGCTTGCAATGAAGATTGAAGAATAAGCCCCGAACAGAAGACCAATAACCATAGCCAGAGAGAACATCCGAATGGACTCCCCGCCCAGCAAGAACAGGAAGAAAGCAGCTACAAAGACGGTCAGCGCTGTGTAGATGGAACGCATAATCGTTTGCGCAATACTTTGGTTAACCAAATTGATAAGATCCTGTCTCGTCTTCTGTTTACCAAAGCGCAGATTCTCACGAATCCGGTCAAAGATAACGATTGTATCGTTGATCGAGTAGCCGATTATCGTCAACACGGCGGTGATGAATGTCAAATCAACCTCCAGTCGAAGGAGCGAGAATACCGAAATTACCAAAAACGCATCGTGCAGGAGCGCCACGATAGCAGCAATGGCGAAACGCCACTCAAACCGGATGCTGACGTAAATGATAATACCAATGCTGGCAAAAAGGACAGACCACATCGCATTGCGGGCCAATTCCTTGGCCATTTCCGGGTCAACCGTATTCACCTCGAACGAGGCCTTATCATCCAGCTTCAAAACTTCATCTTTCAGTTTTTTATCGTTGTCTTCACTCAATGTTGCCGGAAAACGGATCGTCATTCGGTCTTTGCCCGCGCTGATCACGCCATCCTCAGCACCGATTTGTTTCAAAATAGGTTTCACTTGATCTGCGGTGAGCGGTTTAGAAAGTGAAATGTCCACGTTGGAACCCGCTTTAAAGTCTACGCTGTAGTTCAATCCAAACAGTGACAAGCAAATGATACCGGCGATCGTCAGCACGATCGACGTCGTATAAAAATATTTGCTAAGATGCACGTAATCTAGGTTTTTCTTAAAGCTCACGAATTTCACTCTCCTTTACGCCGAAATATTTCGGTTTCGACAGCTTGCCTGCTTTAAGCAGAAGATTCAGCAGGAACCGAGAGAGATAAATATTCGTGGCGATACTGAGCACGATTTCCACGATGAGCACGAGAGCGAAGCCTTTAACAGCCCCAGTACCGTACGCATACATGACCGCAGCAACGATAATCGTTGTAATATTCGAGTCCATAACGGTCCGTAACGAATGCTTGTCACCGGCCTTAACCGCCGACATGATGCTCTTCCCTGAACGCATCTCTTCATGAATCCGTTCATTGGTAATAATATTGGCGTCGACGGCCATCCCGATCCCGAGTATAAATGCCGCAATCCCCGGAAGGGTTAGCGTGAAGTCCGCCCACACAAACACAAGAATGAGTAGCCAAGTATGAACAATCAATGTGAATGCAGCCACGAGACCTGGAACCCGGTACATCCCGATCATAAAGATCAAGATAAACGCAGAACCGATCAAACCGGCTTCAATCGTACTGTCCAGCGATTGTTTACCAAGCGTTGCGCCCACACTTTGCGAGTATTTCTCGGTCAATTTCAGCGGCAACGCACCAAGGTTAATCTGGTCACGAAGCTCTTTCGCTTTATTTAAATCGCCACCTACACTGATTTGCGCACTTCCGTCGGTAATTATCGCCGAAACGACAGGGTCAGAAATATACTTGTCATTCATATAAATGGCTAGAGGTTTTCCAAGCAAGCGCTTGGTCACTTCGGCGAATTTATCTTTGCTTTTCACCTTAATGCTAACTACTGGCTCGTTCATTTGAGTATATTCGAGCTTAGCCCCGTTTTGGACAAAGTCCGTACCGATCATTTCGATCTTCTTATACTCTTGTGCGCCTTTCTCCGTACCATCCTTGCTACGGAACGTAAGCGAAGCTGGTTCCTTCATTTGCTTACGAACAACCGCTTCATCGGTTACGCCGGCGAGTTTCACACGAATACGATTGGTACCTTCTGTTGTGACATCCGGCTCGCTGGTCCCCAGCTTGTTAGCGCGATCCTCAAGGCTCTGTGCCGTCTTGATCAGCGATTCTTTGGTCACTTGACTTCCGCCCGTCAGCGGGGTGGCTTCGTACAAAATTTCAAAGCCGCCTTTCAAATCAAGACCGAGATGTACGTTGTTTAGCAGGCCGGGGCTTGTCCATCCCATAATACCGAATGAGACAACCACGACGGTTATGAATGCTACAATTCTTTTCATCCCGTACTTCGTTCCCCTTTCAAATTCTCAATATTCCTATTATAGCTATGCTAGAAAAGGCAGTCAATTTATCAAATATTGTCGTTTTAAAAAAATGCTAATAGTTGGCATGCCGAAAAAAGATCCCATTAGTCAAAACGGGATCCACGATATGCGGAAATCGTCATATAATTCATAAACTGGGTTGCCTTCAAAGAAAGAATGTCGTTAACAAGTTGATATAACGGGGGAAAACCATCCTTCTCATATTTCTGACTGATACATTCCCAGACATCAGGACCGGTAACGTGTTCATATCCGATGAGCCGGAACTCCTCCGCCTTGCTGCGGCACAAAACTTCGATCGCTTCGTTCAATTGTTGTTCGGTCATTTCCTCTTCAGCCACGATCATGCCCCCCTCAAATAGCCCGCTTTATAACATTCTACCCAATTGCCACGATTCCTGCTTAGCATGCATCCACAAATTGTGGAATCCCCGAAAAAAGACAAGTCATGAAGTCGGACAGGTCTGACATATCCATAGTAATAACCAAAAAGATGGTAAAGCCATTGTGGGAGAGAGGGAGTCGCTTGAATAAACAAACTTTTATCCAAGGCACGATGATTCTGCTCGTAGCAGGAATAGTAAACCGAATTCTTGGTTTTATTCCGCGGATTTTGCTGCCTCGGGTCATCGGTGCGGAGGGCGTAGGACTATATCAGTTGGGATACCCCTTTTTCCTCGTAATTGTCACGATCATTACCGGCGGGATTCCCCTCGCCGTCGCAAAATTGGTAGCCGAAGCAGAGTCATCGGGGCAGCCGGCCAAGTCTACGTCCATTTTACGGACGAGCCTGGTATTTACGACCGCCGCAGGGTTTCTCTTTACATTTCTATGTCTTTTCGGAGCCCCATGGGTGAGCCGTTATATTCTAACCGATTCTCGGGTGTATCACACTTTTATCGCTATGAGTCCGATGATTGTAATCGTGGCCGTATCCTCAGTGTATCGGGGCTATTTTCAGGGAAAACAGGATATGATTCCGTCCGCGGTCTCCTCTATTCTGGAAACGCTGGTCAGAATTTTGTGCGTTCTGTGGTTTTCTTACTTATTGTTGCCTATGGGAATTACTTATGCAGCAGCCGGAGCAATGCTAGGCGTTGTTGCAGGTGAACTAGCAGGATTAGGAGTGCTGCTTTGGCAGTACCGCCGCTTGAAAAAACGTGAACAAGATGCCGCCGATATAGAAACCGAGCAGGAACAGAATAACAGTATTCATGAAAAAGAATCCAGTTTGTTTGGAGCAACCTTACGCCGTATTTTAAAAATCGCAATTCCCGTCACAGGGGGTAGGCTTGTTGGTTCGTTATCCTATCTTCTAGAGTCTATTACAACAGCTCAAAGCTTAGCGATAGCCGGTATAGGAGTAGCTATGGCTACATCGCAATATGGAGCTCTGCAGGGGATGGTCATTCCGCTCTTGCTTCTACCTGGTGCGCTGACCTCCTCCTTAGCAGTATCGCTAGTACCGTCCCTGGCGGAGGCCCAAGCCCGCGGAGACATGCGCACGATTCACCTTAGGCTGCATCAATCTCTACGGCTTGCTCTGGTTACGGGGGCTCCTTTTGCCGCAATTATGTACGTTTTAGCTGAGCCGCTATGCTTGCTCATTTACAATGATGCCGAAATTGCCGGCATGCTGAAAACGATGGCTCCTTTTGCTCTGCTCCTTTACGCCCAGTCTCCGCTTCAAGCGACTTTGCAGGCGCTCGATAAGCCAGGACGCGCACTGATAAACACTTTGGTGGGTGCCATCATCAAAATTTCCTTAATTCTTTATTTGGCGTCAAATCCTGCGTTAGGAATCTATGGAGCCATTATCGCCATCATTATCAATTTTATTGTTGTGACGTTATTGCATGGTTATAGCGTGGCACGTGTGCTAAACTACCGAATGCCCTATCTTGATTTGCTCAAGGTCTGTACTGCTATGGTAATTATGGCTGGAGCGGCACAGTACTTATTCAGCCAAATGAATTTCGGCCTGCCTCTTATGGTTCAGTTTACCTCTGCTGCAGGCGCCTCCGTATTGCTGTATCTTGCTTTGGCCGGAGGTATGGGTCTAATCGATCTGCAGGATCTAAGACGAATACCGTTTATCGGCAGATGGTTCAAGCCGTAATGACCACCGCAAGATATCTATTTGTCTTTTATCGCATTCACGTACAGCTCGCCTTTATGGTCGATACTGCAAAAGAACACCTGTTTAAAATCAGTCAGCCCTTTGGATTGAATTTGATTCTTTAGCCAAAATCGAGTTTTCCCGATCTGTTTTAGATTCTCATCATTTACTTTTCCATCCATAATAAGGGGAAGAGGAAGAGCCTCATATTTCAAATTGACAACAGCCGCTGAGGGAACATCCTTGTTCTTTTTACTTGTCTGTTCACTTTCATCATTACTGTTCATTTTCTCTTTCGGGAAAACACTTAGCTGGCCGCTGGTTTCCAGCAGCGCAAACTCCACATCAGCCACACTGTCAATCTTCTGAGAACGAAGCTGCATAAGCAGGTCATCTAAATTGTACCTCTGCTTTCTCATTTCCTCCCGGTTAATCTGACCGTTACGAATGATAACGCTAGGCTTACCGTCAAACCAAAGACGAAGCTTGCGAAAGCGCAGCGACAATACCGCGATAAGAATCTGGATCAACATCAGAGTAATCATCGGTACAAAGCCATCGTAAAGTGGCCGTTTGATATCTTCAAGTACGAATACTGCAATTTCCGCAATCATGACTGAGATGACGAGATCGAACACGGATAATTTGCCAATCTCCCTTTTTCCCATGATGCGCATTACGGCAAATACCGTAAAATACATCAGCACAGTACGAAAGATGTGAGGCCATACATGATCCACCACGGCAATCCCTCCAAGCCTAAAAATCGTACTACATAGTATTGCTAGTCTGACCTCAGCGTCATCTTTCCATGCGATGAACCGACTTATAAAAAAGCGGGATCAATTACATAATATTCCGCTAATTTTGTGGATGAAATCGAGTACTAAGAGCACTAGCTTGACCATAAAATGGTGGTAATAAAAGGACAGGAGGACTAGCATTATGCACTTTATCCGTCGTTTGTTCGGAATGAGGCTGTCACAGCCGACCTTATCAGGGATCTGGTATGCATACTTATGGATGATGATCGGAGCACTGATC
The DNA here is from genome assembly GCF_042678945.1 of Paenibacillus puldeungensis. Lineage (NCBI taxonomy): Bacteria > Bacillati > Bacillota > Bacilli > Caryophanales > Paenibacillaceae > Paenibacillus > Paenibacillus puldeungensis. Next base: position 232,063 of record NZ_JBHTLM010000007.1, read on the forward strand.
CTATCGTTGCTGCTTCAAGGCGAAGTGTTAGAAGAACAAGAGCTGATGCTGTACACGTATTTCGTGCATGCTATCTCTATTTTATTCGGAGGCATTGTATCCGGGAAGCGCGCCGGGACCAAAGGGTGGTTTCAAGGGGGGATTACTGCAATGCTATATGTGGTGACCCTTCTGTTGATCAGTTTTCTAGCACTCGATACCTCACTATCCCTTCAAGATTGGTTGCTTATCGTTCCAGGGACTATTGTAGGCATCCTTGGGGGAGTGGTCGGAGTAAATCTCGCTAAAAAGTGATCTTTTGCCAGTTAGTTTCTTTACCGCCTCCAAAATGGTAATCTGTACATAGGCAACAAGGAGTGTAGTGTACGTACCTAAGGAGGTTCTTTTTATCCATGTTTCATTCAATGCAAATGATCTCACTTCTAACCGCTTTAGTTGTTGTCGTTCTAATTTGGACATTCTCGCGGAAAAATCCATGGTATGCCGTGACGAATTTCGCCAAGGAACTGATAAGCTCAAAGCGCCTCCTCATTGTTTTTGTAGCAATGATTGGAGTTCTGCTCGTCAACAAGTACGAGCTCCAGTGGGAAGAGAGCATGGGGTACCATGCAGATTTCACGTCAAAGGTTTTTCAGCTCGAAGGGCATTTTGTCTCTAACTTTCAAAGCCTGTTTCACGCCCCGTGGGTAACCGACGTCACCGCTTTTTTCTACTTGGTCGTGTTTCAAGGCTTGATCATAGCCTCGATCGGCATTTATGCATCTGAAGGTAAACAAGCCTTTATCTATGCAACCTGCTGTACCGTGATGATCAACTATCTTGTAGCCATTCCATTTTACCTGTTTTTCCCGGTAAATGAAGTGTGGTCTTACGCTCCGTCAGGGACATCGTTTTATATGCTGGAGGCCTTCCCTAACTTTGAGCAAGTATACCGGCCTTTATCCGGATTAAACAACTGTTTTCCAAGTCTTCATACTTCGATATCCGTATCTATGGCCATCTTGGCGATACGCTCGGGAAACCGCCGTTGGGCCGCTTGTGCAACGATTAGCGCCTCTATAATCATATTCGCCATCTTTTACATGGGCATCCATTGGTTAACCGATATGATCGGCGGATTCACTCTAGCAGTCATTGCCTCTACGCTAGGAATCAAAATAGGACAATGGTTAACGAAACCCGTTCAAAATGAGCCACTCCTCACAATTGCCAAAGAAACAAAAAAGAGCCTGTAATATCAGGCTCTTTTTTGCTTAGCTCTTGGACTCGGTCTCCGGGCTGATGCTATGACTAATCGCGCTCCGGTCAAAGGTGAGCTTGGTTGCATCATTGACGCGAAGCACGACCGTATCGTCGGTGAGCTCCATAATCGTACCGTGCAAACCGCCGATCGTAACGATCTTGTCCCCTTTTTTAAGGGCGCTCAACATCGTGTTGCGCTGCTGCTGCTTCTTCTTCTGAGGACGGATCAGCATAAAGTAAAATACGACGATCATCAGCGCAAACGGAATGATAAGCGTTACCAAGGAGTTGGTCCCGCCCGCTGGTGTCGTTGCTAAATAATGAGTCTGAAACATGTTTGGATATCCCCCCTTTATCGTATGAAGCTATCGAACTTCTTAAAATCCCTTTTCATTGCCAAACAGACCATACTGTTCAAAAAATTCATCCCGGAAACTAAGCAGCCGATCTTCCATGATTGCCTGACGGACCTTATCCATCAGCTTAATCAAGAAATGCAGATTATGGTACGTCGTCAAACGAAGCCCAAACGTCTCGTCCGCTTTAATAAGGTGGCGAAGATAAGCTCTGGAATAATTTCGACATGTATAGCAGTCGCACTCGGGATCCAGTGGTCCGAAATCTTTGGCATACTGAGCGTTTCGTACCACTAGTCTGCCTTGGCTAGTCATCGTTGTGCCGTTCCGGGCTATTCTAGTCGGCAGCACGCAATCGAACATATCAACGCCACGAATAGCGCCTTCGATCAGTGCATCCGGCGAACCTACGCCCATCAGGTAACGCGGCTTGTTGGCAGGCAATAACGGTACGGTGTATTCCAACACCTCGTACATCAACGCCTTGGATTCACCTACACTCAGTCCACCAATAGCATACCCCGGAAAATCTAGGGAAGTCAAATCCCGTGCACTTTGCTTGCGTAAATCCTCATGCATCCCGCCCTGAACGATGGCAAATAGCCCTTGATCATGCGGACGAGCATGACTTTTCAGGCAGCGTTCAGCCCATCTGCTGGTCCGTTCAGTTGATTGTTTTACATATTCATATTCCGCCGGGTAAGGCGGACATTCGTCAAAGGCCATCATGATATCTGAACCAAGCGCATTTTGAATTTCCATCGCCACCTCGGGTGACAAGAACAGCTTATCACCATTCAGATGGGATCGGAAATGAACGCCTTCTTCGGAGATTTTACGCATCTCGCTAAGCGAAAACACTTGAAAACCGCCGCTGTCCGTCAAGATGGACCGGTCCCAGTTCATAAATTTGTGCAATCCACCGGCTTCCCGAATAATTTCATGCCCAGGACGCAAAAAGAGGTGATACGTATTGCTTAAAATAATGCGTGCGTCCATCTCCTTAAGCTCTTCCGGACTCATCGTTTTCACCGTGGCCTGGGTACCTACCGGCATAAACGTGGGCGTATCGAACGAACCATGCGGAGTATGAACCCGCCCCAGCCTCGCCCCGGATTGTTTGCACGTTTTGATGTGCTCATAGGTAATTGCTGCAGCCACTCTTATCAACCATCCTCTTAACTTTAGTAAATAAACATCGCATCGCCGAAGCTAAAGAAACGATATTTTAGCTCAATTGCTTCCTGATAAGCTTTCATAATATGCTCTCGCCCCGCCAAGGCACTGACCAGCATTACCAGTGTTGATTTTGGTAAATGAAAATTGGTCAGTAATGCATCGACAAGTCCAAATTCATATCCAGGATATATAAAAATACCCGTCCAGCCGCTGCTTCTGATAATCGGTCCATCGCCGCATTTCTGAGCCACCGTTTCCAGTGTCCGGGCGGATGTGGTACCTACGGCGATAACCCGTCCACCCTTCGCCTTCGTCTCATTCAGCAGATCGGCCGTTTCCTGCGGAAGCACATAGAACTCCTCGTGCATTACATGGTCCTCAACCCGATCTACCGACATCGGGCGAAACGTACCAAGGCCAACGTGAAGCGTTACAAAGCCAACATTAACACCTTTAGCTTGTACTTGCTCCAACAGTTCCTTCGTAAAATGAAGGCCGGCCGTTGGTGCCGCCGCAGAGCCTTCATGCTTGGAATACACTGTCTGGTACCGTTCGCGATCATCTAATTTTTCCTTAATATAAGGTGGAAGGGGCATTTGGCCCAACCGGTCCAAGATTTCGTTGAAAATCCCATTATATGAGAAACGGAGTGTTCTTTCCCCCATGTCTCCTTCCGACTCTATCGTTGCTCGAAGCTCTTCGCTAAAAACGATCACCGTGCCAACTTTAAGCTTCTTTCCTGGCTTCACCAAGGCCTCCCAGCGGTCTTCCCCTAAATTTTTGAGGAGAAGCACCTCCGCTTTAGCCCCGGTATCCTCCTTTACGCCAAATAAGCGTGCCGGAATGACTCTTGTATCGTTCAGAATCAGGGTGTCTCCAGGCTTCAAATAATCGAGTATATCTGGAAAATGATGATGGCCAATACTCCCATCTTCCTTGTTCAATGTTAACAATCGTGAAGCTGTCCGCTCCGCAAGCGGAGTTTGTGCGATAAGCTCCTCAGGGAGCTCGAAATCATACAAATCTACATTCATAGCACTTTTCATTCCTTAACAATAGTCACATGTTGGTAGTAGTGTTGCAATATTTGCTGATAATCATACCCGGCATCGGCCAGACCTTTAGCCCCCCATTGGGATAATCCAAGTCCATGTCCGTTTCCGTAGCCCATAAACAGAAATTCATTCTTTTGACTAACGACGCGAGCTTTTTGGTTTCCACCCATCACAACCATATCGCTTCCGCTCCAGCTCGTCACACCATTTGCTGAAAGCACCGCTGAGCCTGAACCTGCCGTTCCAGTATCTTGATTTCCCCCGGCACCTTGTACAGTATACCTTCCGGTGGAAACAATATCAAATAAGGTGCTTGGCAGTCCATTAAGTGCTGAACGATAGGAATCGGGATACCGTACATCAAGAACTTGTCCATTCGCTTTTACTTGCGTAGCCCTGCCGGACGGACCTCTTTGAGTCACTTCAAGGTTCGAGATCGGAGAAGGAGCTTCCGTAGAAGTTTTCCCTTTCAAGGACTTCAGCAATTCCTCTGAGGTATACGGTCCACGCATCCATGCATATGAACTGGACTCGTCCACTTTATCCAGCACAATCGCCTGATCGCCAGGGTTCATTTTAGCCACTGGATTAACGCCCGACTGGATTTGTGGAAGCGGACGAACAAGTACGGAACTGGTCGTCACGCTCAATTTCTGGAGACCAGCCGTCGAAGTTCCGGTGACCGCCGTATTATCTTCTCTTACATAACCTGTTTTTCCGTCTGAAAGCAGCACATGGTACCATGATTTCAGGGAGGCCTGAGCCGCTTTATCTTCCTTACTGGATACACTCGTGTATACCTGATTCAGACTGTTCCATACCTCGGAACTATCCGCTGTCATACCTCCGCTGTTGGATGAGAAAATCCCTTCAACGACTTTTCCGTCCATTTTAATTACTTCACCGGCGGTACTGTCAACTGCCTGCACAATACTGGAGACCTCTTTATCCGCACCGTTATATACTTGGCTCAGCGTCGTATCGACAAGGCCAGCAACTTTAAATCTGTTTCCGGCGGCATTATATACAGCATAACTGCGTGCAGCTACCGCTTGAGCCTTTAATGCTTCCTGAGGCCATGAGGAAGGTACCTCAGCCGCGACGACGGAATATAGATATTGTTCAAGCGGCAGCTCATTAACGAATGCAAGTTGTCCATTAACGCGGCTAATCTCAAAATCTCCTCGATACTTGTGGTTAGACCGTTCGATGACCTGAATCGTGGAGCCTTCCCCACCCCGAACGATCCATTTTGCGCCTTCACCGATGGTTTCATAATGTTCCACTGCCGATGGTGTACTCAAATTTAGGGTCACATCTTCATGAAGGATCAGTGCAGGTTTCGTATTGTCTACTGCAGATAAAGAAAGGTTGGATGAAATTTTGGCGACCTCATTTTGCACAGTTGACTGTTGGTCTGGACTGGATGCTCCTCCTATCCATACGGCATACTGACCTGGGCCTGTTATGACGACAAACGCTTCATGTTGGGCATTAAGCGACTGGCTAAGCGCTTCCGCTTCGGTAAGACTTCCGAATGTCCCTGCCGATGTATAGTAAGCTCCTCTTACTTCGGCTTTCGCACCGTTCAATTGAGCGGACAAAGATGAACTAATCCGGTCGGCCGCTTTTTGCGCCTCTGCTGCACTGGCGTAAGGACCTGTGTAGATACGATAAACGGTTCCAGTAGATTGTTTCACCGAAAAAATCGTCGGCTTGTCAGTGCTTCCCTGCAGCTTTTTGGCTGCGGCAGCAGCCGTATTCCAGTCGGAGCTTTCGAGCGCCTTCACTCTATACCCACTCACGCTGAAGCGGATTGATTGCCCAGCCCCAGTATGTATCCAGGTGTCCATACCCAATGAAGCGGATAGTCCTACTTCTGCGGTGGATGCTGGTTTAAGCGTCACAGCCGGTACTGTTGATTTATAAGTGGACCCGAGATCCAAATACATAGCTACGCGAACGCGTGGAGAAACAGCAGACTCCGCCGCTGCCGGAAGCTGTAGCGCTCCAGCCAAAACAAATGCCGCAAGGAGCCCTTTTCCCCATTTTCCAATCGTGAGTCCTCGTCTTTTCCCGATCAAACCTGTTTCTCCTCCTTCATGATGCTCGCAATAAAACGCCAGCCCCCATTCCACCTGTTTGAATTTCTTATCAAAGAAAAACCAACTACGTAAGGCCTTCCTTTTTTATACTAGGCTTAATTGGTTTCCGGCATAGGTAATCCCAAATGCTGGTAAGCTGCCGCTGTAACCATCCGGCCTCGCGGCGTGCGCTGAAGGTAACCAATTTGAAGCAAATATGGCTCGTATACATCTTCGATCGTCTGACTTTCTTCACCGATCGTTGCCGCGATCGTATCCAATCCAACTGGACCGCCGCGGAAACTTGTAATCATCGCCTTAAGCATTTTATGGTCGATCATATCAAGACCCATGGGATCGACCTGCAGCATCTGTAATGCTTCCTTGGCAATATCAGGTGTTATTAATCCGTCACCCCGAACCTGCGCATAGTCACGTACACGCTTCAGCAGACGATTGGCAATCCGTGGCGTTCCCCGGGAGCGCAGAGCAATTTCTTCAGCTGCGTCACCAATCATCTCGATCCCGAATATGTCAGCTCCTCGTGATACGATGAAACTAAGCTCGTCAATCGTATAGAACTCCAAGCGGCTAACTACGCCAAAACGATCCCGTAATGGGGCTGACAATAATCCTGCCCGTGTTGTCGCACCGACTAATGTAAACGGCGGCAGGTCAAGGCGAACCGAACGGGCACTAGGACCTTTGCCGATCATAATGTCGAGGGCAAAGTCCTCCATTGCCGGGTACAATACCTCTTCCACCGTACGGTGAAGCCGATGGATTTCATCGATAAAAAGGACGTCGCCCTCCTGCAAATTCGTCAGAAGTGCCGCCAAATCCCCTGGACGTTCGATAGCCGGGCCGGAGGTAGTTCGCATATTAACGCCTAGTTCATTGGCGATAATGTTTGCAAGCGTCGTTTTTCCAAGCCCCGGTGGGCCATACAGCAGAACGTGATCTAACGCTTCGTTCCGCATTTTTGCCGCTTCGATATAAATTTTCAAGTTTTCCTTAATCTGATTTTGTCCGATATATTCCGCCAAATAGCGGGGCCGAAGGCTAAGTTCAACCGCTTGGTCTTCCATCATCAAATTAGCGGATATGATACGGTCTTCCATCATCTTATGCTCACTCTCCTTACTTTCCCATCAATCATTATCCGGCATATAGTATTTTAAGAGCCTTTTTCATGACGGAATCAACAGCCTCATCCGCTTTGACTTGATCTTTAAGCCGCTGCCATGCTCGATCCAATTCAGCCTCCGTATAACCAAGTGCTTTAAGACCTTCCCTCGCCTCAGGCCAGCCGGGATGCGCTTCGTGAAGCGTGAGATCCTCGGTCGGGGCCTCGTCAAACAAGGAGAAGCCACCCATGCCTTCCAGCTTGTCCTTTAAATCTAAAATCATCCGTTGCGCCGTTTTCTTGCCGATCCCGGGCAGTTTGGTGAGAAAGCCGATATTTTCTTGGTGGATCGCCGTAATCACATGATCCGGACTACCTCCGCTTAATATGCCCAGTGCCACTTTCGGCCCGATCCCTGACACATCGATCAGTTTACGGAACAGCTTCTGTTCTTCACGGGTTGGGAAGCCGAACAGCAGTATGGCATCTTCCCGAACATGATGATGAATATAGATCGTGATAACCTCTTGATTTTGATTTTTCGCTGCAAACACATAAGGATTCGGGCAAAAAACACGGTACCCAACCCCCTGAACATCCAACACAACATATTCGGTTTCAATATGGGCAATTTGGCCTCTTAAAAAATCGATCATGAACGCAGTACCTCATTTAATTTAGAGTTTAAAGTATATGAATGTGCGTGGCAGATAGCAACAGCCAAGGCATCAGCTACATCATCGGGCTTAGGAATCTTCTGAAGCTTCAGATACATGCGTGTCATTTCCTGTACCTGCCGCTTTTCAGCTTTACCATACCCTACGATGGCTTGCTTCACCTGCATTGGTGTATATTCCGAAACGGGCAAACCTTTTTGGACTGCCGCCAGCACGAGCACTCCCCGGGCTTGACCGACAGACATCGCAGTCGTCACATTTCGATTAAAAAACAGCTTTTCCAGCGCAACGGCGTCCGGCTTATATTTATCGATTAACTGCACCATTGCTTCATACACATGCAGCAGCCTTTCCTCCTCCGGAGTATGGGCCTCTGTTTGAATACAGCCGTATTGAACCGGAGTGCATTTACTTCCTTGTTTATCAATAAAGCCAAAACCGACAATAGCTATGCCGGGGTCAATTCCAAGTATGCGCAAAACAATCTCTCCCCAATTGAGATGAAACTTCAGCTCTGTTTACCTTCTCAAACGTCCGGGTTGCATCCCGTTTTAAGCGAACATATGTATTCACTTTATTATATCAAAAGATCGGTACAGTTGAGGAAAAAGTTTACGATCGGTCCATGTCTTGTGATTGAAGAGGAAGAGTTCGCTATTCCTAATGACATTCCTTATGGCAAAACGTCAAAAAGAGACGCCATATTTAGACGCCTCTCTTTTCGCCATTGCCCTAGCCTGTTCCTTAATGATCATTTTGCTGCATTACTTTTTCTGATTGCTCAATCGCAAAATCGCTAAATGTAGACAGCACGCTGTTATATTCCTCGACATCCTGAACACGAATTCCTTCTCGAAGCTGTTTTAGTACATCGGCCGGCAAAGCGCTTTCCATCATTTCAACATCAAGCTGAAAGAAAGTTCGAATAACCTTCTCTTTCTTAGGCGGCCCATCAAATAATGTGAGGTTACCCTTTGAGTCGATACCGATATAGCCTCTAGTTCTGCAAATATCCGACAGACCGTTGATCCGTTCATCGATCCAAACGTCCCCTCCTGAACCAAGTCGACCTTCCCATTCTGGATGGGATTTCATCAATTTTGCAATTTCATCAGGGCGCATGATCCCTAGTACTTCACTTTCCGTACCACAGGTATATATTTTGTTTAAGTGAACAATTCGAGTTTGATTGGTTTTCTCTAAGTCATTGAGCCATTCTTCCGCAGCAACAGGAATAACGGCCTGCAGCTTTCCAAAGGTCTCTACAGCCAGAGGCTCTTTCTCCATAAGACGTTCCATTTGGTCAGACAAAAGCAGACCTAGCCAGGCCATTATGGCAACCAACGTACAAGCACCCACTGTCCAAATCGCACGTCTCCATCTTCTCCAGCGGCTTTTTAGAATTTTTTTGATATGGAAGATATTCACGTTTATCCCCTTCTATCGGACTTTATTGTCTATTGTGACCGACGAAGAGTAGGATTATTCAAAGATGGGACTAGTTGTATACCATACGGCACTGATTAAAATTGCCTCAAAAAAGCAAAAACAGCCATCTAAAGATGACTGTTTCCTATAATCGGGATGACACGATTCGAACATGCGACCCCCTGGTCCCAAACCAGGTGCTCTACCAAGCTGAGCTACATCCCGTTATTAATGCCGGTGAAGGGACTCGAACCCCCACGGTTTCCCTCACGATTTTGAGTCGCGCGCGTCTGCCAATTCCGCCACACCGGCAAAAAATATACGCGCCCTAAGAGATTCGAACTCCTGACCTTTTGATTCGTAGTCAAACGCTCTATCCAGCTGAGCTAAGGGCGCAAATTATGGAGCGGACGACGGGAATCGAACCCGCGACCCTCGCCTTGGCAAGGCGATGCTCTACCGCTGAGCCACGTCCGCAAAAAATAAGATAAAGATGAGCCATGAAGGACTCGAACCTTCGACACCCTGATTAAAAGTCAGGTGCTCTACCAACTGAGCTAATGGCTCGTACTATTGCAAAATCATAAATGGCGGAGCCGACGGGATTCGAACCCGCGGTCTCCTGCGTGACAGGCAGGCATGTTAGGCCTCTACACCACGGCTCCACACTAGTTATTAATGAGTCCCCGGAAAATGGTTGGAATTCACATGTAGGCTACCCTTCACTTTTTGGGGATTAATTGCGGGGGCAGGATTTGAACCTGCGGCCTTCGGGTTATGAGCCCGACGAGCTACCGGGCTGCTCCACCCCGCGTCAGTAAAAACGAAATCATTCGGTTTGCTTCAGATACATATCTTCACTTTTTGAGGTGAAGTGGTGGAGGCTGAGGGGATCGAACCCCCGACCCTCTGCTTGTAAGGCAGATGCTCTCCCAGCTGAGCTAAGCCTCCATATCATGGTGACCCGTAGGGGACTCGAACCCCTGTTACCTCCGTGAAAGGGAGGTGTCTTAACCACTTGACCAACGGGCCGTTATAAAATCCAAGCTGGCGGAGAGAGAGGGATTCGAACCCTCGAGACGCTTGTGACGCCTACACGATTTCCAATCGTGCTCCTTCGGCCAACTCGGACACCTCTCCATAAGAGTTGGTTACCAGGAAAGCTGACAAATTGCAGCTCTCCTGGATAGAACTCCCCGAACAGGACTCGAACCTGTGACAACTCGATTAACAGTCGAGTGCTCTACCAACTGAGCTATCAGGGAACATTGCTTGGCGGCGTCCTACTCTCCCAGGACCCTTCGGTCCAAGTACCATCG